>NZ_JBFBCG010000030.1:0-91844 GCF_040683105.1 Streptomyces sp. NPDC051020
ATGCCGGGCACGCCGATATCCTGCGCGAGGGCCTCGACGGCCGGACCGGGTTGCGCGCCGAACACGAGAAGCAGATCGACGAGGAAGCCCGTGCAGCCTACTGCGCGAAGATCGAGCAGGCCGCCAGGTCGGCCGCACCAATCAAGGCTTAGAGGTCGCGCGGATAGGCCCGGTTGGGGAGGTCGGCAACAGAACGGGCACAGGTCCCGGTGATCATGGAGTTGCGACGCTCTGTGATCACTGGGGAGACCTGTGCCCGCGCTTCCATCTTGGCTGACCGAACCGCTCTGGGACCAATTCGCGGTCCTCCTGCCCGAGCGGCCGGAGTACCACCCGGACCATCCACTGGGCTGCCACCGCCGACGTATCAGCGATCGGATCATCTTCGACAAGATGCTGCAACTGCTGCGCTTCGGCTGTTCTTACGAGGCGATCGCCGACACAACCTGCTCGGCCACCACGATCCGCAGCCGCCGCGACGAATGGATACGACAGGGCGTCTTCGCCCGGCTCAAGCAGATCGCGCTCGACTCCTACGACCGGATCGTCGGTCTCGTCCTGGACCAGATCGTCGTAGACGGCTCCATCACCAAGGCTCCCGGAGGCGGCGAGGTGGCCGGGCGTTCCCCGGTCGACCGCGGCAAACAGGGCCTGAAACGCTCGGGCATGACGGACGGATACGGCATTCCACTGGATCGTGTCCTGGCCGGCGCCAACCGCCACGACTCCCCGCTGCTCGCCCCGACGCTGGACCGCTTGGACGACCTGGGTCCGTTGCCCGACGACGTCACCGTGCACCTGGACGTCGGCTACGACTCGGACAAGACCCGCACTCTGCTCAACGAACGCGGCCTGCACGGCCGCATCGCGCACAAAGGCGAGAAGGCGCCCATCCAGGCCAGCCAGCGCTGGCACGTCGAACGCACCCACGCCTGGCAGAACGCCTTCCACCGGCTCGCCCGCTGCTACGAGCGGCGCGCCACCGTCGTCGACGCCTTCTTCGACCTCACCGACGCGATCATCACCGTGCGCAGCCTGATCCGGCGGGCATGGATGACTCACCGCTGGGACGAACGCCCGAACCGCCGACCATGACCGCACCCCTATCCCCGCCACCTCTTACAGTCCCGTCGACGGCTGCATAGCGGGGGTTTCGTTCGCAGGGACGGGTCACGTCGCACTCCAAAGGCCGGAGTTCGTTTGCGTTAACGATAACAAGTTCACACGCGCGCCAATTTCTTTTCAACCGGCGTTCCCTGCCTGGGCTGTGTGTCGTCCCTACGGTCCGTGTGTCTTCGAAGGGAAAGGACTCATGGACGCACTACTCGCGGTCAAGGCTCGCGGGATGACGCAACGTTTCGGTGACGTCGTCGCACTCGACGGCATCGATCTGGATGTGGCGCAGGGTCAGATCCATGGCTTGGTCGGACCGAACGGTGCCGGCAAGACGACATTGCTCGGTCTCCTGCTGGGTCTGGCCGTTGCTGACAGCGGCCGCCTAGAGATCCTGGGTACGCCGGTCGGGCGGGGGCTCGCCGCTCCCGATGGTGTCGCCGGGTTCGTGGACGGGCCCGGTCTCTACCCCTCGCTCACCGCCCGGCAGAACCTCGCCGCGCTGGCGGCTCTGCGCGGTCTCGACGCGCGGTCGGCGGGGATCGACGACGTGCTCGAGCAGGTCGGGCTCACCGATGTCGCCGACGACCGGGCACGCGGCTTCTCCCTCGGGATGCGTCAGCGGCTCGGGCTCGCCGCGGCCCTGCTCACCAAGCCCCGGCTGCTCGTGCTCGACGAACCCTCCAACGGCCTCGACCCGGCCGGCAAAAGACACGTCCACGGTGTCCTCACCCGGCTCGCTTCGGACGGAACCAGCGTCGTGCTCTCCAGCCACCGCATGGACGACCTCGAAGCACTGTGCTCCGAGGTCACCATCCTCGCCACCGGACGGATCGTCTTCTCCGGTCCGCTGAGCAAGCTGGCCGCCGAGAACCGAGAACTCGACTACCGGCTGCGCACCTCCGACCCGCAGGCCGCCCGCCGACTGGCTGCCGACACGGCCGGGGTCCAGGTGGTCGACGACGCCGGCGCACGGCACGACGCCGAAGTGCTCGTCGTACGCGCGCTGGTGCCCGCTCTCGACGAACTGGTGGTGCGGCTCGTGGACGCGGGCATCGCGGTGCGCGAGCTCGCCCCCGTGGTGTCGCCGCTCGAAGCCGCGTTCCTCGCCCTCACCGAACAGCAGGAGGCCGGCCGATGACCGCGACCATCGCCGACAACACCGTTGCCAGCGCCCACCGCGTCCCGGTTCCGCGCGTCTACCGCTTCGAGCTGGTCAAGCTGGTCTCGCAAGGACGGATCCGCTTGCTGGTCCTCGCCTGCTGGATCGCGCCAGGGCTCTTCGTCGCCGCGGTGAGCCAGCAGAGCACGCTCCCCTCCGACACCCTCTTCGGCCGCTGGATGCTCGCCACGGGGTGGGCCGGACCGCTGGTGGTGCTCGGTTTCGCGGGCACCTGGGCGCTCCCGCTGCTGACCTCGGTGGTCGCCGGTGATGTGTTCGCCTGCGAGGACCGGCTCGGCACCTGGCGCCACCTGCTCGTGGCGGTCCGGTCGCCCCGGCGGATCTTCGCAGCGAAGGCACTGGCCAGCCTCACCGTCATCGGGCTGCTCGTGGCCGGGCTGGCCTGTTCCAGCGCGGTCGGCGGCGTGGTGGCGGTCGGCAACCAGCCGCTGGTCGGCCTCGACGGCCACCTGCTGACGCCGTCGGACGCCGCCGTCAAGGTCCTGCTCGCCTGGGTCTGCGTACTCGCCCCGACCCTGGCCCTCGCCGCGATCGGACTGCTCGGGTCCATCGCGCTGGGACGGTCCCCGATGGGGCTGCTGCTGCCCGCGCTCGTCGCGCTCGCGATGCAGCTCGCCCAGATGCTGCCGCTGCCCGTCGCCGTACGCCTGGCCCTGCCCGGCTACGCCTTCATCGCCTGGAACGGCCTGTTCACCAGCCCGGCACAGCTCGGCCCGCTCCTGATCGGCATTGTGGTCAGCCTGGTGTGGGCGGTGGCCGCCACAGCCCTGGCGTACGCGCTCTTCCTGCGGCGCGACTTCACCAACCTGACCTACGACGGCTCCGGGCGCCGCGCGATCACCACCGGACTCCTGCCGCTGGCCGGACTGACCGCCCTCACGGTCGGGGTCGTCGCCGTGGCGACACCCTCAATGGGCTCCGGAATCGAGCAGGACAAGGTCCAGCGGTCGGTCGCCACGGCGTTCGCGCACCTCTATCGCATGCAGACCCAGCAGCTCAACCGCCCCGACGTCACCGAAGAGCAGCTGAAGGTCACGGCGGCGTGCAACAAGGGCGGCGGCCATGCTGCCGCCCAGGGGCCGGGCAACGACTGGCGCTGCGTCGTCTCCTGGCATCTGCCCGGCGTCGAGGCCACAGGGTCAGCCATCTACCAGCTCGACGTCACCGCTGACGGGCGGTTCGTGGCCGATGGCGACGGACCGAAGGAAGTGAACGGCTACTTCCTGGTGCGGACCCCGACCGGGGACGCACCGAACCCGCTCTGGCAGTTCGACGGCAACGTCGAACTTCTTACCACCACCCCGAAGGGATAACCCATGCAGGTCACACGGCAGCGTCGGATCAACGAGAAGAAGCAGATCAGCCTTTTCGGTAGGCGCGTCGGCCGCCGGACCACCCTGGTAACGACGGGCATCGCTGTCGCCCTCGCCGTCACGGGCACCGCTGTTGCCCAGACGCACCAGTTCGGCACCGACCAGGTCGGCCAGGTCACCGCCAACGGCCAGGTCGTCTCCGCCGACCAGTACATCGACCCGATCGGTGAGCGCCTCGTCGTCAACAACGGCAAGATCATGTCGTCCTCGGTCAGCCCGGACGGCACCCACGTCGCGGCCTCGCTCGCCGACGGTGGAATGGCGCTGGCCATCGTGGACCTGAAGACCTGGAAGGTGCAGCAGCGCGTCGGCAACAACGCGTCGGCGGATCTGCGTATCAGCGGCAACGACGTGGGCCAGGAAGGCCCCACGTACTCGCCCGATGGCAAGCAGCTGTGGCTGGGCCAGGTCGGCGGCTACACCAGGTTCACCGTGAACCCGGACGGCACCCTCGCCAACCCGACGTCCGTCAAGATCCCGGCGGACGGGTCCAAGCAAGCACTGGCGAGTGCGGCGGTGTTCTCGGCCGACGGCTCCACCGTGTACTCCGCGGTCAACGGCCAGAACCGCGTGGTCGCCATCAACGCGGCGACCGGGGCCATCGAGCAGAGCTGGGCCGTGGGCAACGCCCCGCGCGGCATGGTCCAGGTCGGCAGCAAGCTCTACGTCAGCAACGAGGGCGGCCGCCCGGCGAAGCCCATGCCCGGCAGCCTGCTCGACCAGGTCAGCACGGTCACCGCGAGCGGTGAGTACCCGCCGAACCAAGTCGCTGTGAAGCTCAAGGACCACGATCCGTCGACCAAGTGGCTGGCGAGGAACCCGACCGGCTGGGTGACCTATCAGCTGGCCAAGCCCAAGGCGGTGGTGCAGTACTCGCTCACCTCGGCAGACGACTATCCGGGACGCGACCCCAAGGACTTCACCCTGCAGGGGTCGAACGACGGCAGCACCTGGACCGATCTGGACAAGCACACGGGGCAGCGCTTCAACTCGCGGTACCTCACCAAGAGCTACACCTTCACCAATACCACCGCGTACAGCTACTACCGGCTGAACGTCACTGCGAACTATGGCGAGCCCTTCCTGCAGCTCAGCGGCTGGGACATCAGCGACTCGACCGCCCCGGCCGAGCCCACGCAGAATTCCTACGGCACCGCGGTGCCGGCCGATCCGAACGCGGGCACCACTACCGGCACGGTCAGCGTGATCGACCTGGCGAACCCGACCGCCGCTCCCTCGAGCATCGACGTCGGTCTGCACCCGACCACCATGTACGCCAAGGAGGGGGCGGTGTTCGTCACCAACACCGCCACCAACGACGTGTCGGTCATCGACGCCGCCAAGGACAAGGTCGTGCAGACCATCGCGACGCAGCCGTGGCCTGAGGCGTCGGTGGGCTACCACCCCAACGCGGTGACGCTCACCGACGACGGTCACCTGCTGGTGACGCTCGGCGGCGCCAACGCGGTCGCCGTCTACCGGTACACGTCCCCGCAGGAGCCGGTCAGCTATGTCGGCCTGCTCCCGACGGACTACTTCCCCGCGGAGATCGCCACCGTCGGCAACGACGTGGTGGTCTCCAACACCCGCGGTATCGACGCCCTCCGCCCCAACAACCCCGCCGGACACAACTCCCACGACACCACCTCGAGCCTGCAGCGGTTCACGCTGCCGGACGACAGCGTCATCAAGAAGTCCTACACATCCAAGGTCTTCAGCCAGAACGGCTGGACCAAGAACTCGGTCAAGCTGGCCCAGGGCAAGGGCCTGGGCCGGACGCCGGTGCCGGTCCCGGTGAAGCTCGGCGACCCCTCGACGATCAAGCACGTCTTCCTGCTCATCAAGGAGAACCGGACCTACGACCAGGTCTTCGGTGACATGCCCCAGGGCAACGGCGACCCGAAGCTGGCGCAGTTCGGCGAGAACGTGACGCCGAACCAGCACGCGTTGGCCGAGCAGTTCGGGCTGTACGACAACACGTACGACATCGGCACGAACTCCGCCGAGGGTCACAACTGGATGATGCAGGCCGACGACCCGGAGTACACCGAGTCCATGGCCGGTCAGTACGTTCGCACCTACGACACCTACAACGACGCTCTCGGCCACCAGAAGTCCGGCTTCATCTTTACCGGTGCGCAGGCGGCGGGCAAGACCGTCAAGAACTTCGGTGAATACACGCTGCAGTCCAACAACAAGCCGTCCGGCGCGAGCTGGCAGAACTTGTACTGCGACACCAAGAACATGAAGGCGAACCCCGAGCAGGACACCGCCTACCCCATGCACTCGAACGTGGCGATCCCGTCGCTCGACGAGGTCACAGTGCACAGCTTCCCGGGGGGCGACCTCAATATCCCGGAAATCTACCGGTACGAGATCTGGAAGCGTGACTTCGAGAAGAACGGGCCGGCGAACCTGAACATGTTCTCGCTCCCCAACAACCACACCGGTGGCGCGCCGAGCGGAGCTGCTCAGGTCGCGGACAACGACCTCGCGGTCGGCAAGATGGTCGACACGATCTCGCACAGCAAGTACTGGAAGGACTCGGCGATCTTCGTTGTCGAGGACGACACCCAGGCCGGCATCGACCACGTCGACGGGCACCGTGGCCCGATCCAGATCATCAGCCCCTGGGCGCAGCACGGCAAGGTCGACAGCCGCTACTACACGCAGATCACGATGATCCGGACCATCGAGCAGATCCTCGGGATCCAGCCGATGAACCAGAGGGACAGCGCGGCCAGCCCGATGCGTGGGGCGTTCACCCAGAACCCGGACTTCACGCCGTTCACCGCGCTGCCCAACCGGGTCCCGCTGACCGATGGTCTGAAGACCCCGCCGTCCTGCGGCCTGGACACCCCGGCGGCGCAGAACCCCAAGGCAGAGGTCGTGCCGGCGGCGACGGTGCCGGCGGACAAGCAGGAGCTCGCGGCGAAGTGGGAGAACTGGAAGTCGAAGCAGCCGCTGACCGGGCCCAAGGCCAAGGTCGACTCCGTGAACCCCGCGCAGATGAACCACTTCACGTGGTACGAGACGCACGGGTGGAGCAAGCCGTACCCCGGCGAGAAGAAGATCTTCGAGCCGCAGGACGTGCCGGGCGCCTACATCCCGGCGCCGGACTCCGACGGCTGACGCAGGCGGATCGCGTCAAGAGCCCCTGAACGGCATGGCGCATTCTAGGGGGCGTGCAACACGTGGTCGTGTTGATCAGGCCGCGAGCAGTTCAGGCAGGCGCTCGGCTGGGGTTTCCCAGCCGAGCGTCAGGCTGCGCATGGTGATGATCGTGTCGGTGAGGTCGAAGAAGGCGTCGACGACGGTGGCGCGCCGCTCGTAGCAGCGGGCGAGCCGGTGGAAGGCGTTCTGCCAGGCGTGGGTGCGTTCGACGTGCCAGCGCTGGCTGGCCTGGACGGGCGCCTTCTCGCCTTTGTGCGCGATGCGGCCGTGCAGGCCGCATTCGTCGAGCAGAGTGCGGGTCTTGTCCGAGTCGTAGCCGACGTCCAGGTGCACGGTGACGTCGTCGGGCAACGGACCCAGGTCGTTCAGGCGGTCCAGGGTCGGGGCGAGCAGCGGGGGGTCGTGGCGGTTGGCGCCGGCCAGGACACGACCCAGTGGGAAAGGTTGCAGGTCGGCCTCGGTCCATACCGCGTACTTCTCCGCCGAACACCTGGCCTGGCTGCGCGAGTGGCGGACGCGGCAAAACCCCCGGGTGCCTACGCGCCGCACAGGCCCGCAGGGGAGTTCGGGCCGCAGAAGCTGTTGCCGGCGACGGAGAGGCTGTCGGTGGCGGGATTCAGCGTCATGGTGATCGGGCCAGTGGGAAACCAGTTGTCCCGACCACCGTTGCTGTCGGTCACCACGCCGGTGGCCGAGGTACCGTTTACAGCGGTCAGCCGGCCCGAGGCGTGATAGCCGTCGATGACGATGCCGCCGATCCCCTTGTCACAGGGTGGCGAGGCCTGATCGCAGGAGACGTAGACGCGCGCGCTGGCTTCGAACGAGCCATCCTTACTGATCGTGACCGACCTGCCGTGGCCAAGCCAATCCTCGACGAACGGAGAGAAGCCCGCCGGGCTCGGCTGGGAGTCCGCGGGCCCGGTGGCGGTGTGCGTGGGCGCCTTGGCCGCTGCGACCGATGCGCCGGCCGACGGCCCAGTGTATGCAGTTGCTGCTGCTAGCAGGATTCCCATCATCCCTGCGGCCACCGCTCGCGCTGTGCGGCGGCTCTCTCTCCGTATTTCCGTCATGACTACCTCCTGTCGGCCACGGCTCAATCGCCCCCGAACATGAGGTTGAATGGTGAAGATCCACTCCCTTCACCCTTGTCGGGAGCCCCAGGCTTCGCGACGGCTCCGGAGAAACCGCCCATTGGGCGGATGAAATCCAACGTACGGAGTACGCCAGAATGGGGCACGTGTTCGCACCCAAATGGGTGACGTGCGCCGTGCGTCAGCAGCCCGGGAATCGTCGTACATTCGCCATCCTGGCCTGGTGCGCCAACGACGTACCGGCACCCACGTCTGCAGCCACCCGCTGCGATGTGACGAAGTGCACCGGCGCCTTCCGGTTGCCGTCCTCGACCGGCCGGGCCGCCATCGGCTCCACCGACTTGCGCCGCCGCACAACAGCAGCCCGCGCAACCGAAGGGCGTTCCGTCGCGCCGAGTTGACGGACAACTGTTGTCTACGGTTTCCTGCACCCCCCAAAGACCGATGACCAGTTTGACGGCGCCTGTTGCCAGTGCGCACCGAAGGGGCGATTTCAGGCCACAACACAATGCCCCTTACGCTGCGACATGTCGGTCAGCAACGGTCGGCCGGAAACAACGAAGGGCGACACCATGACCTCAGAAGCCAACACACAGGGCACCATCGATGCCACAACTGCCTTGCTGCAGGCGGAACTTCCGCGCCTGGAAGAGCGCCAGCAGGCACTGGAGAAGGAACTCGCGACTGTCACCGAACGCCTGGAGTCGGTGCGCACCGCTCTGACTGCTCTGCAGGCGTTGTCCACCGCTCCCCCGGCACCGGCAACTGCGGTGGCCGACAGTGAGCCCAGCGCTGTCCCCGGTCCGTCGGCAAACGCTGACACCGTGACGGAGACGGAGAACGTCGCCGTTCCCAAGATTCCGCGGCAGGCGCAAGGGCGCACCGACTCTGCCGTCGAGGAAGCCCCGCAGGAGAAGGCAGCAGCCCCTGCACGCCGCACCCGGAAGGCGCCCGTCACCAAGGGCCGCAAGCAGGCGCCCGCCAAGCAGAAGAGCGAGCCGGTCAAGAAGGCCGTTGCTGCCAAGGCCGCCAAGCCCGCGAAGACCGTCAAGCCTTCGAAGGCCAGGGCGTCGAAGAAGGCTGCGCCCGCCGCACCGGCAGTCGACGACAGCGGCAGCCTCACCGAGATGGCCATGAAGGTCCTGGCCGCCTTCGGTGACACCCCCGTCCGTGCGCGTGACGTCACGAAGGCCCTGGGACGCGAGCTCACCCCCGGCAGCATCAACACCGTACGCAGCACACTCGACCGGCTTGTCGGCACCTCCCGCGCCCACCGCGCCGGCCGCGGCCTCTACCAGGCCCCCGGCAACTGACGCCTCCCTCCGGGAGGAGCCGCGCGCCCGCCCTCGTTACGGCCCGGAAGCCGTAACGGGGGCGAGGGGTGTTTCTCAGTGGGCAGTTCGTGTTTCACCGGACCGCGAACAAGTCGGCCACAGAGAGCCTCATCAGGCGCGGGTGGCCTGCGCGGCATGTCTTCTCGGCGGCGCATCCTGCATGCGAATCCCCTGGTGGAACAGGCCGCGGACACCGATGAACAGCGCCCACGCCAAGAGGGGGAACGCCGCTGCCCGCTCCATGCCTCCCATGCCGAGGCCGAGATAGCGCTGGGAGAGGAAGAGCCCGAAGGACGTGATCGCCGTCGCTCCCAGCAGACTGGTCACCCAGCGCAGCGGACCCGGCTCATCGTCCGCCAGACCGACTCCCGCCAGCACAAGGCCGATGTTGCCCATGGCCATGATGAGCAGCGCACCCAGGACATGCTGATTCTCGTGGACGTCCGCAGGCGCCAGCCCGGCCAACACGAATCCCACGCCGGCACAGGCCAACAAGCACCGGGCCACGATCGCGGTCGCACCTCTGCGCCAAAGAGCCCCGGCGAGGACGACACCGACGACGAGGAGCGCTCCCAGAACGACGAACGACGCGTTCATCAGGCCGTGTTCGGGCGAGCAGATATAGCGTGGTTCAGGTTCCGACTGCATGGCGCAGTGGGCATTGCCCAAGTCACTGATGTTGTTGTGTGCCCAACTGTAGGGTCTCGACCAGGAGGCCTCGACGACGATGTGCGTCCCGAAGAACTGCATGACGCCTACAGCCCACGCAAGACAGCCGATCCGGTGTCTCAATGCCCTTCCTCTTCCTTTCGATATCCGGACGGCGTGCGGCCCGGTGGATGGTCGTGTGCCGACGCCGGTACCGGGCGAGCGAGTCGCCCAGGCGGTTACGACGTGGCGCAGCGTGCCGCGCCCGACAAGAAGACAGCGCTGAGCATCACGACGAGAACACACACGCCTCCGGACAGCTCGGTAGACCGCTTCAAGCATGGTTTTTCTGAGCCCGGCAGACATCTGCCGTTCGGCAGATATCCGGCGACCGGTCAGTGGTCGGTGAGGGTCCCGGCAGGCGAAGGCACTGACAGCGTCCCCATGACCCGCCAGCCGTCGGCGGAAGGCCCGGCCGTAAGCGCCCCACCGAGGAACCTGAACCTTTCGTCCAGGCCGACCAGCCCCGTACCGCCACCCTTGCGGTCCGGGAGCAGCGGCTTGTCGCTACTCCCGTCGTTCGTGACAGAGACCTGCAGCACGGCCCCGCTCACCTGCTCGACGGTGACCGTGACCAGGTGGGCCGAGGCAGCATGGCGCCGGACGTTGGTCAAGGACTCCAGCACCAGGGCGTGCGCAGTCTCGTCGATCTCCCGAGGCAGTGCCCCGACCAGTTCTTCGTCAAGGTTCAGCTCGGTAGTGACCGAACCGGACTCAGCGAACCTGCGGACCAGGTCGGGAAGGTCCGCCAAGCCGTACACGCGGGTCGACGGCTGAGTCGGTTCCTGACCGTGCGCGTCCTCGCGCACATCCTCCGCCTCGCGCAGGCTCTGCAGAGTGCGGTCCATGGAGTCGAGCGCGCGGATGCCGGCCTCCTCCACCCGGGCCAGCATTGCCTGGTGCTGTTCCGGGTCATAGGCCGACTCCTGGGCAGCCTGCACCTCCAACACCATGCCCGTTATCTCGTGGGCGACGAAGTCGTGCAGGACTCTCGCCATGTGGAGTCGTTGCTCCCGGCGGGCCTGCAACACCGCCTGTTGCCGACGGCTGTCCGTGGACCGCAGGTAGCTGCCGACGCCGACAGCGCAAGCCACCGGTACCAGCGTGACGAGCACCATGATCACCGAACCTGCGGTCCCGGACTCCGGGTTGCGCAGGGTGAAACGCAGAGGCAGGGCAAGCGTGGTGAGGGTGGCCGCCAGCCCCGCGGGAAGCAGATGGCGAGGCTGCGACCGCCGGATGAGACGCCCGGTGAGGATCAGCAGCCCGCCGAATTCGAAGGGCATCCACAAGAGGGTCAGGCCCTGCTTGCCGATGTACGCGATGTCCACGAGGAGGGAGACCGCCATGACGACCAGCGCGGCCGTGTTCTCAGTGATCCTTCCCCACGGCCATCGGAGCAGCGGCACCGATACGGCAAGCAAGGCCGATGCGGCAAGGAGCAGCGCGACGGCCGGGCCGAGCAAGGCCGGCGATCCCAGGCAGACGACCGCCGCCCCGATGCCCAGGCTCCGCCGAAGTCCCGGTGCCGCGCTGCTCGTTGTCATGGCCGTCAGCCTACGCAGAGGCCTGGGCCGCGGCGGTCGTCGGCGTTCGACGCCGGGCCGGACCGCCTCGCGGGCCGTCCGTCATTTCGTTGCGTATCCCATCTCCCAGGCCCGCACGGCGATTCCGACCCTGTTCCGCACGCCGAGTTTCCGCTGAATGCTGGCGACATGCGTCTTCACCGTGCCCGGAGAAACGAACATCTCGGTCGCGATATCGGCGTTGGTCAGCCCTTCGGCAACCTTCCCGGCGACTTCGATCTCCCTCTTGGTGAGGGGACTGACGGGGGCCTCTCGCCCGGCTGTCGTGCCGGATCCGCGACCGGGGCCGGTGACGTGCCTGAGCAGCCGTACCGTGATGGAAGGGCTGATCAGGCTGTCACCGGCAACCGCTGCTCGCACGGCCTCCACGAGCAGCGCAGGTCCGGAGCGCTTGAGCAGGAAACCCGAAGCCCCGTAGCGCAGTGCCGGATACACATACTCGTCCAGATCGAAGGTCGTCACGATGACGACCCTGCCCTGGAACTCGGTTGCCGGGGCGAGCAGGTTGCGTGTGACTTCAAGTCCGTCCATACGCGGCATACGGACGTCCAGGAGAGCGACGTCAGGTCCCAGCCGCTTGGCCGTCTCCAGGGCATCCGCGCCGTCGGCAGCCTCGCCGACCACCTCGATGTCCGTCTGATTCTCGAGAATGCGCCGCATACCCCGGCGAACCATCTCCTGATCATCAGCGATGAGCACACGAATCGTCACCGTGCCATTCTTACAGGCGACGTGCTGTGAGAATCCGCTGAGATGAAGGGCTCACGAACCGTCCGCCGAGCGTGGTCGGGTCGTGGCGACCAGGCGTCCCGCATGGTCCATCACGGAGATGGATCCGATGTCGGGAAGGTGCAGGGCACTCGCTCCCGTCACGGCTGCGCGGCCGTTGGGAGTGATCGCCCAGGTGGCTGCCTGCTCCTTGCGTCCGTCCACCGACGAGACCTGGAGGGTGAAGGGTCCTGGTGCTCCTGCGGGCAGGTCGGCCAGAGTCACGCTCACCGCAGTGCCCCAGGGCTTGGCCGTGAGCGTGGCACGGCCGGAGACGGAGTACCCGGCGGCCGAGGTGAAGGCCGTGGCCGGGTCGGTCGAGTGCCGGAACGGCAGCATCGACCCCAGTCCGAGCCCGGCAACCACGATCAGAGCCGCCGCCAATGCCAGCCAGTGCCGACGAGCCCGGCGCCTGCGTGCGGCATCGGCGGCGCGGACCTGCTCCAGCAGACGGCCGAGCCCGGCCGACGAAGCCGGTGGCGCCGCATCGGTGTCGGCCTCGTGCGTGACCTGGGGGCGGGGCGCGGACATACCCGGGGTACGGCGGAGCAGTCCCGCCAGCGGGGCCGAGCGTGCGAGCTCGTCACGGCATTCCTGGCACGTGGGCAGGTGGGACTCCAGGACGCGGCGGTCGGTCTCGCTGAGACCGCCCAGCACATACGCGCCGATCAGCATGCGCACGTCATCGTGGTCGGTGCTCACCGTAGAACTCCCATTTCTTCAAAGGCTGCGCGCAGGTTGCGTACGGCGTAGTAGGCGCGGGACTTGACCGTTCCCTCCGGGATCGTGAGCCGTGACGCGGACTCGGCGACGGTCAGCCCCTCGAAGTACAGCGCCTGGATCACGTCACGGTGCTCGCTGGACAAGCGTTCCAACGCTGCGGTGATCACGTGCCCCTCCAGCGCAGCCTCCACATCATCGGCAGAAGGTACAGCCGCGAGTGCCTCGTTGTCGTAGAGCGGCTCCGGACGCCGCTGCTCAGCGCGCCAGCCGTCGGTGAGCACGTTGCGGGCAATCGTAAAGAGATAGGAGCGGATGGTGACGTGGCGCGGCTCGATCTTGTCGATGCGGCGCCACGCCCGCAGCAGCGTCTCCTGCACGACGTCCTCCGCCTGCTCAGAACTGCGCACATACCTGCGCACGAAGGAGAGCAGCACATCGTGGTGCTCGGTGTACAACGCAGTCATCAACTGCTCGTCGGGCGTCACGCTCGAAGTCCTCGTCTCGCAGGCTGGGGTCGCTTGGAGCATCGCCGGGCCCGGGCTGCAGGCGGTGGACAGTCCGCGCCCCGGGGAGGCGCCGAACCAGATCCGATCCATCCGACTCACTTCCATACCTGACCGCACCGGCTGCGCCGTCTTCGAGGACGGCTGCGACATGCGGTTCCTTCTGTCCTGAGGCACTGATCGTGTGCCCTTGCGGCTACGTATACGACGAGCTGGGGGTTTGAGTTCACTCCGCGGGCAGCGCGTCCGGCGCTTGAGTCGGGCGCGCATCCCGATGCCCTGCCCGGTTGGACCCGCCAAGCCGATGCCGGCGACCGGTCACCCTGCGGACTGAACCGGGTGCCGGAGGTGGTCGTACACGTGACCGCAAGCCTCCCAACACTCAGGAGAACACGTCATGAGGAAGAAGAAGCTCGGCTGGTCCCTCGGCGCGGGTGCGGCCGTGATCCTCGGCCTGGGCACCGCCGCCTCCGGGATGTTCAGCGCGAACGCCTCGAGCCTGGACACGTCCGCCTCCACCGCAACGCGCCCGGTCAAGGTGGAGGTCGTCGCGCCCCACCGTGGGGACAACGCGGGCGTGGAGGGCAAGGGCTGGTTCGTGGACCTGAAACTCTCCTTCCGGGGCAAGACCCTGGCCCAGACCGGCTTCAACGGGCCCCAGCTCACCGGCCCGGCCGCGCACAACAACATCGCCCCCTTCCCCGGCACGTTCTCCACCGGCCAGGACGACAAGATCCCTGGACTGGTCGTGCTGGACTCCACCACCAACAGCACCCTCCCCGGCTTCTCCGGGCCCGGCACCAACCTGGCCAACCTGTTCAACCTCTCCGGCGTCACCGACCGCACCCCGAACAAGACCGAACTGTGGGACACCTGGATCGTCGGCGCCCCCATCGCGGGGCAGAACGTCGACACCACCCTGACCGTGGCCGTCGTCGACGACCTCAACCACGACGGCATCTACAACGACGCACCCGGCGTCGTGAAGGACCTCAACGGCGACGGGAAGACCGACGCCAAGGACCTGGGTCTGATGGGCGTGGCCTCCAACATCGTCACCGTCCCCTTCCACATCAACGCCGACCCCGCCTGATCCCCGCCCGTTCAGGAGGGCGCCGCCGCTGAGCAGGTGAACGCCCGCGCGTGCGCCGCCGTGCGCGCCGGTGCTGATGAGACGGCAGGTTCCCGGGCCACGCCCCACGGTTTCGTCCGGGAACCTGCCGCGGCCCGTACAAGGTCCTCAATTCTTCGCGTCCCGTCGCACATGACTGCCAGACGGAGGGGCCGACACCCCGCCCCCCACCCCACCATGAGGAGCTACTCCCGTGAACTCCCCGAAGACCCGTGTGGCCCTGGTGGCCTCCACGGCACTGCTGGTCGCCTCCGGCGCAGCGCCGAGCGCCACCGCCGCCCCTGCGCCCGGGCACGGTCGCACCTCCGTGGCACTCGCCTGGTACGACACCACAGCTGACACGATCGCTACGGCTGCCTCATCACTCCCTCCGGTAACCAACAGCCGTACGTGGGCGATCAGTTGGATCGCGGCGGCGCGGGCCTTGCAACACGTGCCGTCCGGGGTCGACCGCAGGGACTACCAGGACGCGGCGCTGGCCGCCGCGGTGCACCGCACCCTGGTCGAGCTGGTGCCCACCCGTGCCCCGGAGCTGGATGCCGCCCTGCAGCAGACCCTGGATCAGACCCCCGACGGTCCGGCCGAGACCTTGGGCGTCGCAGCCGGCGAACGCCAGGCGCTGGAGGTCCTGCACGACCGCGAGGGAGACGGCCTCGATGCGGCTTCGGTGAACGCCCCCTTCACCGTGCCGCCGGCCGCGCCGGGCGTCTGGCGACCCACCCCGCCCGCGTTCGCCCCCGCCATCCAGAACGGCAGCCGGTTCGCCCGGCCCTTCCTACTGAAAAGCGCCGACCAGTTCCGACTGCACGCGCCTCCCGCTCTGACGTCCAAGCGGTACCGGACCGACCTGAAGGAGGTTCGTGACTTCGGAGAGCTGAACAGCACCGCACGCACCGCGCGGCAGACCGACACGGCCAACTTCTGGTTCGACTCCTCGCTTGCCCTGTGGACCAAACCCATTCGCGTCGCGCTCGCCGCCACCTCCCACCAGCCGCTGCTCAAGCAGGCCGAACTCGTCGCCCTGACCAACGCCACGCTGGTGGACACCCAGATCGCCACCTCCGACAGCAAGTACACCTACCCGCTGTGGCGCCCCGTCACCGCGATCCGAACCGGCGTCGGCGAGATCCCTGCCGACCCGTCATGGACCCCGCTGCACACCACCCCGGCGCATCCGGACTACCCCAGCGGCCACAACACCTACGCAGGCGCGACGGAAACCGTTCTCACCGCCCTCGTAGGACCGCGCACGACCCCGTTCACCCTGACCAGCGTCACCGCACCAGGCGTCGTCCGCACCTACACCGCATGGCACCAGCTCACGCTGGAGAACATGGACGCGCGGGTCTGGCTGGGCATCCACACCCGACTCGCGGACGAGGCCGGGGTCACACTGGGTACCGATGTCGCCAAGTACAGCCTGAACCACGCCCAGTCGCTGTTCCAGGAGCACTGAATCGGCCGGGCGAACACCGCCTCGGCCGTGCGCAAGCCCCTGCTACGCGGCCGCGGTCCGCGCGGACGGCTGCACGAGGCCGATCCCGTCATGGTGATGCAGCGTGCAGACACTCACGCCGGCCAGCTCGGCCACACGTCCCACGGTCAGATGCTCTTCCACGCTCCCCGACCATGCGGCATGACGCCACGTGAGGGTCAAGCGGCCCCGAAGGGCTCGGCGGTGGACGCCGTCATGCGGCGTCCACCGTCGAGCCCTGTCATGTGCGCCGCTTCGCCCGTCCCCACGGGGCGGCACCCTCAGGAGCCGCCTCCGCTCGGGGCGGGCTCCCGCTTGTCACGCGGCCTCCGGATGAAACCCCCGGAGGTCGCGTGCCGGTCAAACGGTCGGGGCAGGCTCGGGCTCCAGCACCTTGATCGGGGGTCGATGCAGGCCCCTGCGGTCGTAGAAGCGGGTCATGCCGAAGCCGAACAGCAGCGCTACCACGAAGCCCACGCCGATCATGGCCCAGCCACGGCCGAGCCCGGCCTCGGCCTGTGCCCCGAAGTAGAGGATGGACCTGACACCGTCGACCACCTGCCGGAAGGGCTCGAACTCGGCGAGGAAACGGTAGAAGTCCGGAAGTGCCTCCAACGGGATCGTGGCGCCCGCCGACGGAATGGCAAAGCCGACCAGCACCAGCATGGACACCAGCTGGCCGGGCATCCCGAAGACCGCGAGCAGAGCCAGCGCGGTGATGCCCATCGCGGTGGTGGCACAGGCCCCGTAGATCCACAGGAGCGCCAGGTGCGAGGCGTCGATGCCGACGATACCCACGGCCGCCACCAGTGCCAGGGCGGACGTCACCAGCGACAGGCCGGCCATGAGCCCGCACCCGACGGCGAAGTGACGCGTACGGCTGATGTGCTCCGCGGACTTCACACGGCGGAAGGGGCCGTAGTCGCTGGCCGCGTACCCCAGCATGGCGTCCAACTGGGTGTGGATCACATTGGCGCCCAGCATGCCGCCCAGGACGAGCACCAGGGTGTAGAAGAACGCGCTCAGCCCGAGTCCGCTGTGGGTGCCGATCTCATGGCCCTCCTGGACCGTCAACGTGATCGGGTCGGCGAGCAGCAGCCGCTCGGCCGTGCTCGGCTGCTCGGCCTTCACCGCATGGCCCGCCTTCGGCTTCGCGTGCCCGCTCGGCTCGGCCTTCGCCGCATGGGCTGCCTGCAGCTTCGCCTGCCGGCTCAGCTGCTTGCCCAGCTCGGTGGAGGTGGTGTGAGCCACCTCCCGGTTGATCTCGGAGGCCATGGAGGAGCCGAAGCTTCCCGAGGCGGGGTTGGTCAGCACCTGCAGGGTGGGGCGCTTCGGGTCCTGCTGGTGGGGGGCGGCCAGCGCGGCCACGGATGCCGAGAAGTTCTCGGGGATCACCAGGGCGCCGTACGCCTTGTCCTTCCCCAGCATCTCCTCGGCCTCGCTCCGGCTGACCTGCTTCCAGGCGACCTTGCCCTTCAGGTCCGGGGAGTGGGCGATCTTCGGGGTGATCTGATCACCCAGGTTGATCTGCTTCCCGCCCATGTTCATGCCCTTGTCGGCGTTCACCAGCGCGATCGGCAGATCGTGCATGGAGCCGGTCGGGTTGTTGTTCGCACCCAGGTACAGGAGCGAGAGCACGAAGGACAGCAGGCCGAGGATCAGCGCGGACGGGATCCACAGGCTCCGCCGGCGCAGCACCTTTCTTCCGGGTGCTTGACGACGATGCATCGGCTCAGACATGGCGCCTCCCCTCGAAAAGGGGCGCCATAGAGGCACTTTCATGACAAATGACTCTTGTATGACATGAGACCGGCAAATCTGCTCCAGATGCGATGTCGCGCCGCGGTGCGCGTAAGACGTGCGGCAGAAGACGGTCCAGCCCTCGGGCCAGTGAGCCCAGGCTGGATATCTTCACTATCCAACGACTAGATACTCACACTATCCAGTCCCGGCTGTCGAACTGTGAGGCGGCGATACTGGTCACAGCACGGAAAACGAGGGAGCGCATGAGGATCTCGGAACTGAGCCGACAGTCGGGGGTGCCGGTCGCGAGCATCAAGTACTACCTGCGGGAGGGGCTGATGCCCGCGGGCCGCGCGATGGGGGCCACCCTGGCGGAATACGGCGAGGAGCACGTTCAGCGCCTGCGGCTGATCCGGGCGCTGACAACGCTGGGCGGGTTGTCCATCGCCACTGCCCGTGAGGTGCTCGCCGAGATCGACCAGCGACATGATCCGCGCGACATGCTCGGCGTCATCCACTACGCCCTGCGCACCCCGGCCGATACCACCGGGGCGACCGGCGCCGAGGAGCTGACGGAGCGCGTCGACAGCCTCGTGGAGGCCATGGAGTGGGACGTATCGGAAGCCTCGCCCCACCGCCTCGCGCTGGCCGCGAGCCTGCGAGAGCTCAGCCGCCTCGGAGTGGACTTCGGCGTGGACGACCTCCTTCCGTACGCCAGGCTGGCCGCCGCCGTGGCGCGGCTGGACCTCGACCAGCTCGACGGCATCGAGGACCGGATGGCGCTCGCCGAGCGGGCCGCGATTCTCACCCTGCTCCTCGAACCGGTCCTCGCCCTGCTTCGGCGGCTCGCCCAGGAGGGCGAGTCACGTCGCCGAACAGCGGAGGCCGCCGCACCCCCCACCGCGCAGCCCGGAGCCTGAGCCCTCCCGCACCGGGGCGCCGTTGGATGGCTGCGGGCCCAGCCCGCAAGCACGCGCCTCATATCCACGCATGCGACTGATGCCCGGAATGTGATACATGCGGCATGTGTGGCAATGTGGCACATGAGCAGAGCTTCTTTGCTGAACCCTCGACTGGGAGGGTCCAGACAGGCGAGAGGAGTGCATCATGATCGCCAAGCTGCTCGGCAAGCTGTCCTTCACCCGCCACTACGGTGCGTACGGGGAACACGACTGGGGTGCGTAGGGCGACGACTGCGTCTGACCGCACTGCCGGCGGGAGCCCCCGGGCGCCCGCCGGCCCCGGCCACGCTGCCGACGATATCGGCCTGGACAGGTACGTGAGTCAGGGGCGATCTCATGGGCCGAATGAATGAGCCGCCGCGATTGCCTGAAGGCAGCTTCGCGGCCTGGAGCCGCGACCGGCTGGCACTGGCGCGCCGTGGCGCTGACGAGTGCGGGGACGTCTGGCAGCTGGAGCCGGGTGTCTACGTAGCCGCTGCGGCCGGGCCGTGTGAAGAAGTCCTGCACCGGGCGCAGGACTTCCCCAAGGTGCCCTCGCCTCTCTTCCCGCCGTTGAAGCGGTCGAGCGGAGCACGGACGCCCGAGGAGCGTGTGCACGCTCACGCCGCCCGCATGCGCGGACTACGCCCGCAGGCGGTTGCAGCCCGGATCGGTGAGATAGCGCCCGGGACCGCTCGATTTGTTGACCAGTGGCCCACGGGCCAGGACGTCGAGATTCTGCCCCCGGTCCGGCACGCCCTGGCAGAGATCGGCGTGCGCTACCTCTTCTCCGAAGACGCTCCCACCCTGCTGCCCTTTGCCTCACAGCTCTTCCTGGCCCGGGAGGTGCTCGTACG
Organism: Streptomyces sp. NPDC051020; assembly: GCF_040683105.1. Taxonomy (NCBI): domain Bacteria; kingdom Bacillati; phylum Actinomycetota; class Actinomycetes; order Kitasatosporales; family Streptomycetaceae; genus Streptomyces; species Streptomyces sp. NPDC051020. Next base: position 19,704 of record NZ_JBFBCG010000030.1, read on the forward strand.
CCCCTCGCGCTGGGTATGGCCGCGTTGGGTCCCCACACCGGCACGGCGGTTCCGCACACGGCAGCAAGTCGCCTTCACCAACGCTTTGCGGCCCATCGTCCGCCGGCGCCGTTCATCGGGCCGGCTCGATGACGACGTGCTGGGAGAGATGCTCCGGCCCTCCTCCCACTACGGCCTCCTGCCGGAAGAGGCCATCCTCGACACTCTCCCCGGAATCACCATCGCCACCTTCGAGACACCTTCCCGGGCAGCCGGATGGATCCTGCTCCACCTGGCCCGGCACCCCCAGGCAGCGGACCGCGTCGCGGCCGAAGCCGCCTTGCTGCCCGCGGACCCGGCCGCGACGACCGGCACCCACCTCGACTGCCTGCGATACACCCAGGCACTGGTACGCGAAGTGCTCCGGCTGTATCCCCCGAGCTGGCTCCTGACCCGGCACACCACGCGACAGACTCAGCTCGCCGGCTACACCATCGACGCCGGGTCCACCGTTCTCGTCTGCCCCTACACCGCCCACCGCGACGCACGGGAACACTCCGAGCCGGAACAGTTCCAGCCCGAGCGCTGGCTCGATGATTCGGGCTCGCCGACGAAGCCCGGGGTCTTCCTCCCCTTCGGTACCGGGAAGCATGGCTGCGAGGGAGCCGCTCTGGCCATGGCGATGCTGACGCTCCTGACTGCGCAGACCGCCCGCTGCTACCACGTGAGCGAGCCGCCCGGACCGGAACCCAGCTACCAGCTCACCACCCTCGAAGGTCTCACACCTGTCGGCTTGCGTCTGCGTGCCACCTTGCGCAGCTGAGGGCAGCCCTGCTTTCAGTGACAGGACGCCTCCACCCGCGAACAGCGAACGTTGATCACGTTCAAGTGCCGTTCCGCACACGCACCTTCGGCGCCGGTCAGGCGAACCAGACCGAGCTGTGCCGATGGTTCGCCGGTGTCCTGCCGATCTTCGTGGGCCCGGAACGCCTGGCACGGCACCTCGCTGCGTTGTCTTCAGTCGCCCACGTACGTCCAGCACGAGGACGATCCTCCGCCTTGCGATGCACCGCACCGGACGCCCCGGGCTGATCCACGAAGATCGACAGGACAGGACCTAGGCCAGGGGCGGTCGGCAGAGACAGCGTCCCGCACTCTAGACATCCGATCTGTCGTCCGGTGAAATGGCCTCGCCCTCGGCATACGCCGATGCATTCCCCCCACTCCTCCATTAAAGAACCGATCAATGGGCCAGGAGATCTCTCGTGACCAATGAACCCCATCCGCAGAGACGAAGCATCCTCAAGTTCGGCGGTGCCCTCGCCCTCACGCCGCTGATCACTCAGCTGGCCGGGGGAATCCCTGTGGGGCAGGCCGTTGCCGCCGGGGTCGCCGCGTCGGCGTCCGTCCAGTGGCCGACCCTGTCGCGCAAGGCGCTGAAGTATGCGATCCCCGCCGTGGACTGGCAGTCGCAGGCCCTGCCGATCGGCAACGGCCGGCTGGGCGCCATGCTCTTCGCCAACCCCTCCGAGGAGCGTATCCAGTTCAACGAGCAGAGCCTCTGGGGTGGCGTCAACAACTACGACAACGCCCTCGCGGGCCAGCCGGACGGCGCTTTCGACACCGGCATGACCGGCTTCGGCTCGTACCGGAACTTCGGCAATGTCGCCGTCACCTTCGGTCGCCGTGTGAAGATCACGGCCCCGGGGGGACCGTACCGGACCTCCTCGACAGAGGGCGTCGACAAGACGTACGACGGTAACTCGAGCACCAAGTGGTGCATCGAGGCGCCCGGCTCGAAGGTGCAGTGGCAGGTCGAGCTTCCTGAACCCGTCGAGGTCGCGTCCTACCGTCTGACGAGTGCCAACGACGTGCCGCAACGCGACCCGCAGGAGTGGACGTTCTCCGGTTCCTCCGACGGCTCCACCTGGACCAGGCTGGACAGCCGCACTCTGGCGACGCCCTTCGAGAGCCGTTTCCAGACGAAGGAGTTCACCTGTGCCGACACCGCGGCCTACCGCTTCTACCGGTTCGACTTCGTTCCCCAAGCAGGAGTCAGCCACTTCCAGTTGAGCGAGATCGGTCTGTCCGGCGTCGACCTCGGCGGGGGCAGCTCGATGTACCTGTCGTCGCCCAGCGGGCACTCCGAGGGATCCGGTTCCGGAACCGGGTCCCGGGCCACGGACATCTCGAGTTCGGTGGACCGCGATCCGGCCACGGTCTGGCGGGTCGACGCCGTCGCGCCGGCGGTCGTCTGGCAGGCCGACCTGTCCACCACGACCGGCGTCACCTCGTACTCGCTGAGGGCGGCCCCGGACCGTCCGCAGGACGACCCCCGGCGATGGGCACTTGAGGCGTCGCAGGACGGGCAAGCCTGGGTGACCCTCGACACGCAGAACCCCGGCGCGCCGTTTGCCGGCCGTGGCGAGACCCGGACCTTCCGGATCACCAACAGCACGGCCTACCGCACCTACCGGCTCACGTTCACCCCCGGAGAGTCGTCCACCGGCTTCCAGATCGGGGAGGTCGTGCTGGAAGGCAAGGGGTTCGACACGCGCATGCAGTCCACGTTCGTCGACTACCAGCGCGCCCTGAACTTCTTCGAGGGTGTCCATGTCACCCGTTTCGGCGCGCCGGGGCGACGCGTCCTGCGGGAGGCCTTCGCCAGCCGGTCCGCGGACGTCATGGTCTTCCGGTACACGTCGGAAAGCGACCGGGGACTCTCCGGAGCGATCTCGCTGACGTCCGGACAGGATCAGGCCCCGACGACCGTCGACGCCGACGCCCGACGGATCGCCTTCAGCGGTGTCATGGGCAACGGCCTCAAGCACGCGTGCACCGTGCAAGTCGTACACACCGACGGCGACTTCAGGGCCAACGAGTCGGAGCTCCGGTTCAGCGGCTGCACGACCCTGACCCTGCTCCTCGACGCCCGCACCGACTACAAGCTCGACGCCGCCGCCGGGTGGCGCGGAGCCGATCCGGAGGCGGCCGTCGCCGCGGCGCTCGGCAAGGCGGCCGCCCGGTCCTACGACGAGATGCGCGACGAGCACACCGCCGAGATACGCGCCCTCATGAACCGCGTCTCCGTCGCCTGGGGCACCTCCGACGACGCCGTCGTCGCCCTGCCGACCAACGCCCGGCTGGCGCGCTACGCGGCGGGCGGGGAGGACCCGACCCTTGAGCAGACGATGTTCGATTTCAGCCGATACCTGCTGATCGGTTCCTCGCGCCCGAAGGGTCTGCCCGCCAACCTCCAGGGTCTGTGGAACGACAGCAACTCGCCGGCGTGGGCCTCCGACTACCACACCAACATCAATGTCCAGATGAACTACTGGGGAGCCGAGACGACGAACCTGCCGGAGTGCCACGAGGCACTCGTCGGGTTCATCAAGCAGGTGGCGGTGCCCAGCCGCGTGGCGACCCGCAACGCCTTCGGCAAGGACACCCGCGGCTGGACCGCCCGCACCAGCCAGAGCATCTTCGGCGGCAACGCATGGGAGTGGAACACCGTCGCGAGCGCCTGGTACGCGCAGCATCTGTACGAGCACTGGGCGTTCACCCAGGACCTGGTCTACCTCCGCACCATCGCCTACCCGATGATCAAGGAGATCTGCGAGTTCTGGGAGGACCGTCTCAAGGAGCGCGAGGACGGACTCCTCGTCTCGCCGGACGGCTGGTCCCCCGAGCACGGGCCGCGCGAAGACGGCGTCATGTACGACCAGCAGATCATCTGGGACCTGTTCCAGAACTACCTCGACTGCGAGGCGGCGCTCGAGGCGGATGCCGGCTACCGGGCCAAGGTCGTGGACATGCAGGCGCGCCTCGCGCCGAACAAGATCGGCAAGTGGGGTCAGCTGCAGGAGTGGCAGAAGGACATCGACGACCCCAACGACATCCACCGCCACACCTCGCACCTCTTCGCGGTCTACCCGGGCCGCCAAATCACCCCGAAGACGGCCCGCTTCGCGGCCGCCGCCCTCGTCTCGCTCAAGGCACGGTGCGGCGAGAAGGAAGGTGTTCCGTTCACGGCCGGGACGGTGTCGGGCGACAGTCGTCGCTCGTGGACCTGGCCCTGGCGGGCGGCCCTCTTCGCCCGCCTCGGTGACGGGCACCGCGCCCAGATCATGCTGCGCGGACTGCTGACCTACAACACGCTGCCCAACATGTTCTGCAACCACCCGCCCTTCCAGATGGACGGCAACTTCGGCATCTCGGGCGCCGTGGCGGAGATGCTCCTGCAGAGCCACGACGGCGTCATCCACCTGCTGCCCGCCCTGCCGGACGCATGGAAGGCCAAGGGTTCCTTCACCGGGCTCCGCGCCCGCGGCGGCTACGAGGTCAGCTGTGAGTGGCGCGACGGGAAGGTCACGTCCTACAGGATCGTGGCGGACCGGGCGCGGAACCAGGGGAACGTCACCGTGCGGGTGAACGGCGTCGACACGAAGGTGAAGCCGATCAAGCCCTGACGCCGGCCGTCCGCCGGCCGAAGCAGCGCGGCACGGGTCGTCGGCACAGCCGGTCTCATCACCGGCTGTGCCGACCGGTATCAGAACACGCCACCTCCAGGGCAGTTGCCGGGCAACGGCAACAGGAGCGCGGTGGTCGGCGGGGAAAGCCCGGCCGACTCCCGTCGGAGCCGTGACTGCTTCACTGTCCTTCCTCGACCAACCCTTCGTGAACTTCCGGGACTTCGAGTTCGCGAAACCTCACCCGACGGCGGACGCCGTCCGAAGCCGCCCTCAGCAGCGTTCGAAGCAGTGCGACTGCCCGATGACCGAGAAGCCGCGGCGCTCGTACCAATGGCGTGGCCAGTCGTCCGCGTTTGCGAGCAGGAACCGCGTACCGCAGCCCGCGTCGGTGGCCATGCGCAGGGCCGTGGTCAGGACCGCGTCGGCGTGACCGCGGCCGAGGTGGGTCTCGGAGGTCAACAGGTCCTCGATCTGGGCGATGCCGGCTGCCGGGTCCAGATAGAGATCCGCCCACGAGGCGATCTCACCTTCGTCCGTGCGGGCCGCTATGAAGTGCACGGCGTCGGCGCCACGACGGCGGGTCTCGCGGCGGTCGACGAGGTGGCGTACGACCGCGTCGTCGGCGTCCGGGAGGAAGCCGCGCCAGCGCCGGGTGAGCGGCTCACGGATCGCGTCGAGGTCCACCTCCTCCGCGTGACCGCCGGCCGGCACCGGGCCCGTGTGTGCCATGACCAGCTCGATGGTGTGGGTGTATCCGGCGCGGATCAGCGGCTCCGCACACGCCTTCCCCGTCTCGTCGTCGAGGACGAAGACCAGTCGGAACGGCAGATGCCCCAACGCCTCGTCCGCGATGCCGGGCAGCGCCTCGGGGGCGACAGGCCCGTCGATGACGACCTGGTTGTTCGCGTGCGAGTGCGCGAAGGCGTCGTCGAGGGCGGCGAATCCGCCCGGGAGACCGATGGTCTGCGCGGCCTGACGGCGGGCGAAGGCCGAGAGGAAGGCGTTGATTCGTTGCAGTTCTGGGCGTGGCATGGGGCGAGCCTAGGAGGCCGCGGACCGTGGGCGCCTTCGCATTTCCGACCTCACCTCGGGGGATCCAGGACCTCGTACGGGCTCACCAAGTGGGAGGTCCGACGACGTGATCCACATGGGCGTCGGCAAACCGATTCAGCAGCCCACTTCTGAGTGACTGAACCTCTTCTTTCCCTCACAGGCACAGGTCAGCAGAGCACGCTGGTGCGGTACGCGTTCCCCCCGCACCGCCCAAGGAGTGCCCTTCATGCGTCTTCGTACCACCGTGGCTGCCACCCTCGGCGCACTCGCACTCATCGTGACTCTGCCGACCTCGGCCGACGCGGGCTCCGGAGACTTCCTCTACCGGTTCACCGGGCTCGACGGCACCCCGCAGTACACCGGCCTGACCGACCCGGCGAGCCGGGAGTGCATCACGCTGCCCGAGGTGGCCGACCCTGGCTCGTCGAACCCCGCCAACTCTCCCCGGAACTACACCGACTCCACCGCCACCGTCTTCACCGGCCCCGACTGCGAGGGCGTCTTCTTCACCCTTCGGCCCTTCGGCGGTCACGCCTCCGAGCGGCTGAAGCTCCGTTCTGTCGTGTTCAGCTGATCCTGATTCCGACACTGATCGTCCGATCACGTTCCCGGTTCCGGACGCCCCGGCCCGAGTCGCCTCGCGCTCGCGCCGGGGCGGCGTACGCCGACGTGGTGTCGGAGTACGCCGCCCTGGAGCGGGACGAGTTGCTGCCCCCTACTTCGGGTCGCGGTTGAACACCGACTTGGACCAGACGTAGCCGAGCACGGCCAGCCCCAGGCACCAGACCACGGCCAGCCACCCGTTGTTGCCGATCTCGGTGCCGAGCAGCAGCCCGCGCAGGGTCTCGATGGCCGGGGTGAACGGCTGGTACTCGGCGATCGGCTGGAACCAGCCGGGCATGGCGTCGACCGGGACGAAGGTGCTGGAGATGAGCGGCAGGAAGATCAGCGGCATCGCGTTGTTGCTGGCGGCTTCGGCGTTCGGGCTGATCAGGCCCATGCCGACCGCGATCCAGGTGAGCGCCGTGGCGAAGAGCACGAGCAGTCCGAACGCTGCGAGCCACTCCAGGGCGGTGGCGTCCGTGGACCTGAAGCCGATGGCCACGGCGACGGCGCCGACGAGGACCACGCTGATGATGGACTGCAGGACGCTGCCGACGACGTGTCCGATGAGCACGGAGCCGCGGTGGATCGCCATGGTGCGGAAGCGGGCGATGATGCCCTCGGTCATGTCGTTGGAGACGGAGACCGCGGTGCTGATCGTGGTGCTGCCGATGGTCATCAGCAGGAGGCCCGGCACGAGATACGCGATGTACTCGGAGCGGTCGGCGCCGCCGCCGCCGATGCCCGCGCTCATGGTGTCACCGAAGATGTAGACGAAGAGCAGCAGCAGCATGATCGGCGTGAGCAGCAGGTTCAGGGTGAGGGACGGGTAGCGCCGCGCGTGCAGGAGGTTGCGGCGCAGCATCGTCGACGAGTCGCGGACGGCGAGGGAGAGGGAGCTCATCGGACATCCTCCGTGGTCTTGCTGAGCTGGGCTGGCACGTTGCTGCTGGTCAGAGCGAAGAACACATCGTCGAGGTCGGGGGTGTGCACGGTCAGTTCGTCCGCCTCGATGCCGGCCGAGTCCAGCCAGTCGAGGATGGAGCGCAGCTCGCGCTGGCTGCCGTCGCTCGGGATCTGCAACGACAGTGCCGCGTCGTCCCGGGTGGCGTCGCGCAGGGCGGAGGCGGCCGACTGGTACGCCGCCGGATCGGAGAACCGGATCCGGACGTGCCCGCCGGGGATCAGCCGCTTCAGCTCGTCGGCGCTCCCCTCGGCGACGATCTTGCCGCCGTTCAGTACCGCGATGCGGTCGGCGAGTTCGTCGGCCTCCTCCAGGTACTGGGTGGTGAGGAAGACGGTGACGCCGCCGGAGACGAGCTCGCGGATGATCTGCCACATGTTGTGGCGGGCGCGCGGGTCCAGGCCGGTGGTCGGCTCGTCGAGGAAGATGATCCGCGGGTCGCCGACCAGGGTCATGGCGATGTCGAGGCGTCGCTTCATCCCGCCGGAGTAGGTGGAGGCGGGCTTCTTTGCGGCCTCGGTGAGGTCGAACCGCTCCAGCAGCTCGGCGGCGACCCGCCGTCCCTCGCGCTTGGACAGGTGGTGCAGGTCCGCCATGAGGAGCATGTTCTCCTCGCCGGTGATCAGCCCGTCGACGGCGGAGAACTGCCCGGTGACGCCGATCGCGGCCCGCACGGCCTGCGGGTCGGTGGCAAGGTCGTGGCCCGCCACCTGGGCCAGGCCGCCGTCGGCCGCGATGAGCGTGGACAGGATCTTCACGGCGGTGGTCTTGCCGGCGCCGTTCGGGCCGAGCAGCGCGAACACGGTCCCGGCCGGGACGACGAGGTCGATGCCGTCGAGGACGGTCTTGTCGCCGTACGACTTGCGCAGATCGGCGGTGGCGATGGCGACGGGCGGCTGCTGGCCGTTGCCCTGGCTGGATGTGGGCATGACAGAAGAAGGCATGGAGCCCTCCCATTCGAAGGCGTGGTGAGTGGTGAAGTGGCCTTGACTGTACGGAGATGGGGCGGGTCAGGCCCGGGCGCGGCGGATGTCGATGTTGCCGTAGCGGGTGCGGGCCTCGACCTCGACGGTCTCCTCGGCCTTGTCCGGGCTCTCGGACGCGGCGAGCGCGTTGCGCACCTGCCCGTTGCCCGAGCTGGCGTCGAGCCAGGCGGCCGTGCCCTCGCGGACGCCGACATCGATGGCGCCGTAGGAGGTCTCCAACTGGACGGTGCCACGGGCCACATCGCCCACGCGCAGGGTGCCGTGCGCGGTGGTCGCGGTGACGGAGCTCTCGGCTCGCTGGATGTCGATGTCACCGTTGGCTCCGCTCACCCGCAGCTCGCCGATCGCGGCGCCGACGGTCGTGGAGCCGTGCGAGTTCTTCAGGACGGCCGAGCCGTCCACGACACCGACGCGCAGGCTGCCGGAACTGGTGGTGATCTCGGCCAGGCCCTCGACCCGGTCCACAGTGATCGAGCCGTGCGACGCGGTCAGCTGCAGCGGGCCCGTCGCATCCAGGCGGACGTCACCCGACGACGTCTTCACGCGGACCTCGCCGAGCCGGCCCTCGCCGAGCACCTGGGTCCAGGAACCGGTCGTGTCGACGCGCGAGCCGGTGGGCAGTTCGACCGTCACGTCGACGCTGCCGGTGGGCCCGACGAGGTAGCGCCCCTTGGGTGTCCTGATGGTCAGCACGCCGCTCGCGTAGGTGACCTCGGTCTGCTCGGCGACCCGCACGTCCTTGTCCTTCTTCGGGTCGCGGGGCCGCACCTCGACGACTGTGTCGAGGCGGTCGCTCGCGGAGAACTGGATGGAACCGGCGGCCACGTTGGCGGTGACCGAGATCGGCTGGGGAGTGTCGAAAGAAGGCATGGCTGTCCCGTCCTCTTGGGTCTTCGTGGCGTCCCTGCTGGTGGGACGTGGTGTGGGTGAAGTGGGGGCGGGCGGGGCGCGGCTAGCGCACCCAGCCCGTGAAGCTCTGTCCGACGGTGCGGGTGGTGCGGGTCTTCTCCGTCGTACGTGACTGGGTGCCGCCGTCGACCGCGGCCGACACGGCTCGCACCAGCCACGCGTTGACCGACAGCCCCTCGCGGCTCGCGGCCTCCTCGGCGCGCGCCTTCAGGTGAGCGGGCAGGCGCAGATTGACGCGGGCGGTGCCGCCTTCGTCGCCGTCGGCGGGTGCCGGGGCCGGGGCCTTGAGCGGCTCGGCGGGCCCGCTCCTGTCCTCGTACGCCTCATCGCCCGCCGGCCGCGTCACCACGAAGTCGGGGTCGAGCCCGCGCAGTCGTACGTCGACCGACCCGGGGGCGAGTTCACGGGTGATCTCGTCCATCGCAGCGGAGAGCACATTGAGCATCGTCAGGCGGGTCGCCGACTCCAGGGGAGCGGTGAGCCGCTCGGCCAGCTCGCGGGCTTCTTCGCCGCCGGCTTCGGCGGCCACCGCGAGTTCGCGGCGGAGGTTGTCGACATAGGGCGTGAGGTCCATGACGTCATAGTGGCACCACTATGGCGCCATGCGCAAGCCCGTAAGGGGAGCGATGATCGGCCGGTATTCATCCGTCGGCTCTGACCTGCGGAAACGCGTCGACATCGAGTTGCATCAATGCGGCACCACGTGGAGCCTTGACCTCCCTGGTGCATCTAGTGGCACCACGTGATGCCACTAGGCGCCAGGCCTGACGCCACACGCGCCCAGGACCGAGACCCCGTGCCGCAGCGGGCGAAAGGCGTCATGTCCGAGCCGATGCGAGACCGGCCATGCAGGCCAGGGTCCGGCTGACCGGATGCCGCCGTCATACGGCTTTCCGATGCTCCACCCCGGCAGCTTCGGGCATTCCGTCCGGCGCATGGGCCGGCGACAGGAGCGCCGACGGCGGCGGTGCACTCCGCGCACGTAGTTCGTCCGGCCCGTCCGGGTGCCCGTCGCGTCCCACGCGCCGGCGACCACGCACACCGCACCCGCGGATCGTGCCGCCCTCAGCCCGTGATCAGAGTCTGGAGCGCGGGCGCGTACAGGTCCGCAAGGTGTTCGGGGGTGGCCAGTGCACCCGCGCCCTCGCGGTGCAGGCTCAGGGTGGCACCGAGGCCGAGGAGGTGACCGGCGATCAGTTCGGCGCGCAGGGCGCGCTCGTGGCCGGGGAGGCGGGCGGTCAGCGCCTCGGTGACCTGTTCGTGGAAGCGGTCGCGCAGCAGCGAGCGTTCGTCCTGGTTGCCGAGGGAGAACACGACGCGCAGGAGCGGGTCCGTCTGCTGTTCGCGGCGGCGGCGCACGAGCGTGATCACCATGTGGCGGCCGAGCTCGCCCAGCGGGGCGTCGAAGAGCTCCTCGGCGGCCGGGCCGAAGTCGGCGACCGTGTTGAAGAGTTCTTCCTTGCGGCCGAAGTGCTTGACCACCAGGGAGGGGCTGACTCCCGCGTCGGCGGCGATCTTGCGGATGGTCACATCCGCGTACGGGCGCTGGGTGAACGCCCGCCGGGCCGCCCGCAGAATCGCGTCCCGGCCCGTGCCGGGGTCTATGGGGGCCGGAGCCGGAGCGGTGGCCTGGCTGCCGGTCATGCGCCCTCCTCGATCGTGATCGTCCGCGCACCGCCCTTGCGGTCGTCGCGGCTCTCTCCGACCGTACCCGCCCCGGCCGTACGCCTGCCGGGCAGGAACAGTGTCACCGCCAGCGCGAGCAGCGCCGCGCCCGCCGCGATCAGGAAGACCAGCTGATACGCGTGGAGCGTCGGAGCCGTCCGGCCGCCCACCCGGAACGTGAGGTTGGCCAGGACGGCGGCCACCGTCGCGCTGCAGAACGCCTGCCCGATCGATCTCATCAGCGTGTTGAGACCGTTGGCCGCGCCCGTCTCGCCCGGCGGGACCCCGCGCATCACCAGCGCGGGCAGCGCCGAGTACGCGATGGCCGTGCCCGACGAGACGACCGTCGCGCCGGCGATGATCAGCCACAGGCTGTGGCTGGTGAAGTACCGCACCACGTAGCCGACGGCGATGATCCCGGCCGCCAGCGTCAGACTGGCCTTCGGCCCGTACGCCGCGGAGATCCGTGCCGAGACCGGCGAGAGCGCCACCATCGACACGCCGCCCGGCAGCAGGCACAGTCCGCTGACGACGAGCGAGGCGCCGAGCCCGTAGCCGGTCGCCTTCGGCTCCTGCACCATCTGCGCGGTGACCAGCGAGTTCGCGTAGAAGGCGAAGCCGATCAGCAGAGCCGCGACGTTGGTCAGCAGGACGGCCGGGCGGGCCGAGACCCGCAGGTCGACCATGGGCGTCGTCACGCGGAGCTCGTACGCGCCCCAGAGCAGCGCCACCACGACGGCGGCGACGAGCAGTCCGACCGTGCGGGTCGACGTCCAGCCCCAGTCGGCGCCCTGTGTCACCGCGAGCAGCAGACAGACCAGGGCGGCGGACAGCCCGAGCGCGCCGACGGCGTCGAAACGGCCGCGCGAGCGCAACGGGGACTCGGGTACGCAGCAGAGCACCAGCACGATGTCGATGAGGCCGATCACCCCCGACACCCAGAACATGGTGTGCCAGTCGAAGTGCTCGACGACGAGCGCGGCGACCGGCAGCCCGACGGCCGCACCGATGCCCAGCGTCGAACTCATCAGGGCGACCGCGGAGAGGACACGCTCGGGCGGGAGTTCGTCGCGCAGGATGCTGATGCCCAGCGGTACGACGGCGAGCGCGGCGCCCTGGAGGGCACGGCCGGTGATCAGTACGCCGATGTGGGAGCTGACCGCGCACAGCACCGAACCAATGACCAGCACCGCGAGCGAGGCGACGAGCACCCGCCGCTTGCCGTACATGTCGCCGACCCGGCCCAGCACGGGCGTGAAGACGGCGCCGGTGAGAAGAGTGACGGTGACCAGCCAGCTCGCGGCGGCCGGGGTCGCGCCGGTGAGGGCCGGGATGTGTGGCAGAAGCGGGACGACGATCGTCTGCATGATCGCGACCACGACCCCGCAGAAGGCGAGGACGCCCACGGCGAAACGGGGGTGGTGCGGGGTCGGGGTCCGGGCGGCTGCCCCGTCGGGGGCAGATGTGTCCGCGGGCATGCGATCTCCGTGGGGTGCTCGGCGGTGGCGGTGGGCGCCAGGGGTGCACAGACGTTCACCTCCTAGGGTAAACGCTTGTGCACCCCCTGGGGAGCCGGGTGTCCGCCAACCGCGTTAGCCTCGAAAGCCACAGCAAGAGCCACGACACGAGAAGGCGAAGGTGGCGGCGATGGCAAAGGTTCCTACAGCGGCAGTGGCGGCGAGCGGACTCGTCGGCGGGTACGCGGTCGCGCGGTGGACCAAGAAGCGGCCGCTCGGCGGGGTCGCGCTCGCCGCAGCGGGCACGGTCGCCGCGTACGAGTGGAACCGGCAGGCCGGACCGCGTGCGGCCACCGCACTGACCACGGCGTACGTCGCCGCGTTCGCCGGATCGCACCCGCTGGCCAAGAAGCTCGGCGCCTGGCCCGCCGTCTTCACCGTGGCGGGCACGGTCGCCGCCGCGTCGTGGGCGGTCACCCGCCGCGCTGCCTGAGCGCGCTCCCTCGAATGCGCGCCGGACCCCCGGCCCTGAACCGGTGGGTCCGGTCACCGCGGGTGCCTCTGCTCACACCCCGCGTCGCCGCGCCTGGTGACTACGCGCCGAACGCCTGCGACACCGTGTAGATCAGCAGGCCCGCCAGGGCGCCCACCACCGTGCCGTTGATCCGGATGAACTGCAGGTCACGGCCGATGTGTGCCTCGATCTTCTTCGACGTCTGGTCCGCGTCCCAGCTCGCGACCGTGTCACTGATCAGCGAGGTGATCTCCCTGCGGTACCTCGTGACGACATACACCGCCGCGTCCTCCAGCCAGCCCTCCAGCTTCGCCTGCATCCGCCCGTCCGTCGCCAGCCGCGCACCGAACGTCAACAGTGAGGCGCGCGCCCGCAGCCGCAGCTCGCTCTGCTCGTCCTCCGCCGCCGCGATGATCATCATGCGTACCGAAGCCCAGGCCGACGAGATGACGTCCTGGACCTCGGCGCGCCCCAGGATCTCCGTCTTCAGCCGCTCCACCCGCGCCCGGGTGTCCGAATCGGTCTGGAGGTCGGCCGCGAAGTCCGTCAGGAACGTGTCGATCGAGGCGCGCGCCGGATGCCCCGGCATGTCCCGCATCTCCGTCACGAAACGCAGCAGCTCCTTGTAGACCCGCTCCCCCACCCGCTTGTCGACGAACCGCGGCGTCCACCCCGGCGCCCCGCCCTGCACCGCGTCCATCACGGAGTCGGCGTGCAGCACCAGCCAGTCGTGCGCCCGCAGACAGATCAGGTCCACGACCCGGCGGTGGCCGCCATCGGCGACGATCTTCTCCAGCATCTTCCCGAGGCCGGGGCCGACCTCCGCCGCGTTCGCCCGCCGGGTGATCGCCTCACTCACCACGGCCTGCACGTCCGAGTCGCGCAGGACCGTCAGCGCGCCGCGCAGCGCGGTCGCCAGCTCGGCGGTGACCCGGTCGGCGTGGGCCGGCTCCGCCAGCCAGGCCCCGAGCCGACCGCCGATGCCCAGCGCCTGGATCCGGCCGCGCACCACATCGCCCGCCAGGAAATTCTCCCCGACGAAGGAACCCAGAGAGGCCCCGAGCTGATCCTTCTTGGTGGGGATGATGGCGGTGTGCGGGATCGGCAGGCCGAGCGGACGCTTGAACAGCGCCGTAACGGCGAACCAGTCGGCCAGCGCACCCACCATCCCCGCCTCGGCGGCCGCGGCGACGAAGCCCGGCCAGCCGCCCACGCCCGCGTTCTTCGCCCAGGTGGCGAGGACATACACGAGCGCGACGAGCAGAAGGAGGCCGGTGGCCGTGGTCTTCATACGGCGCACACCACGCCGCTTCTCCTCGTCCGCGGCCGTGTACGCGAAGGAGGCGAGAGGGGCGGGGCGTGCGGGAGCGGAGGCTGCGGTGCCGGAGCTCCCGTCCGCGCCGCCACGTGCCTGCGCGCGCTCGACCGGTCCGCCGCCCGGCTCGCCCGACCTGGTCCGTTCGATCCGTTCCATCCGCTCCACCCGTCCGCGTCCGCGTACGCATCGCCCCCGGCGCCCCGTACGCATTGTCCCTACCTGACGTACTCCCGGGCCGCATGCCGAGTTCCCGGCACTGTGCCCCATCATGAGCCCAGCCCCCATCACCACGAGGAGACACCCCACCCATGCCCAGGCGCCAGGGAACCGCCCTGCTCATCGCCCTCGTGGCGGGCACCGCCGCGCTTGCCGCCTTCACGGCGTACGCCGGGTCCGCGCTGTTCTCCGGTGCCGGGTCGCAACGGGTCGGCGCGCAACCGGCGGCCCGTCCGTCCGCCGCGCCCGCCCACTCCACCGGCGTCTGGGTCACCACCTGGGCCGGGGCGCCCGTAGCCGGGGTGGCGGACCCGTACCCCGGACACAACCTCCCCCGGCGCACCATCCGTAACGTCGTCCACACCAGCATCGGCGGCGACGCGGCCCGCATCACCCTCTCCAACCTCTTCGGTACGCGTCCCCTGCTCGTCGACCGGGCCACGGTGAACACCCGTCCCGTCTCCTTCCGCGGCGCCCCCTCCGTCACCGTCCCCGCAGGCGGACAGGTCGTCAGCGACCCGGTCGTCGTCCCCGTCGACGCCTACTCCGATCTCGTGGTCACCCTCCGCACGCCCACCGCCGAGGGACTGAAGGCCATGACGGAACGCGCCCACGCGCGCGGGCTGCGGGTCGTCGGGGCAACCCTGATGCCGTACGAGGGGTATCCCAGCTGGACACCCGCGCAGGACGCCGTACGGATGCGGGTCAACGAGCTGATCCGGGCGGGCGGCGTCTTCGACGAGGTCGTCGACTTCGACCGGGCGGCGCGCGACCCGTACCGCCCCGGCCGGCTCCGCCCGGCGTACGACTGCGGCGACCATCTGCATCTCGACGACGCCGGATATCTGCAGCTGGGCCAGCAGGTGGACCTGCGGAGCCTGCATCAGGAGGCTCCGGCGTCCGACCAGCTCTGAGAGCCTGTCGGGGCGGGCGGTGCGTCCGCCGCGACCTCAAGCTCCGGACGGACTCATTCGCCCCCGGGCCCCTTCTTCAACTGCCGGGCACGCTCCCTGTCCGCCTTCCTCTGCTTGAGCACCACACCGACCCCGCCCATCAACGCGAGCCCGGTGATCCGCACCCGCGGCGAACCCGGCGAGGGGGTGCCCTCGCCCGTCGCCCGGTCGCCGAAGCCGCCCAAGATGCCGATGCCGCTGACCTTGACATTCAGCTCCGGCGGGACCGTCACCTGCATCCCACCCATGATCGTGAAGCAGCGGATGACGACCTCGCGGTCCTCGAAACGGGCCTCACGCAGATCGATCTCGCCGCCGCCCCACATCGTGAACGCGGTGAACTTCCGGCCCACCGTCCACCTACCCTTGCGCCGGAACCCGCCCCAGAGGGCGAACGCACCCGTCGACGTGGCAGGACCGCCGATGCGTTCCGCCCAGTCGATGCCCGCCGAACCCGCGCGTGCGGGCGCCCCGCCCGCACCCACCGGCGCCACCGACCCGCCCGGCGCCGGAAGATCGCGGACGAGCAGCTCCAACTCCCCACGCGTACGAGCCTTGTAGGCCGCGTCGAGCCGCTGCTCGAACTCCTGCATCTGCAGGCGGCCCTCGGCCACCGCGTCGCGCAGGACCTCGGCAACACGCTCACGCTCGGCATCAGAAGCACGCATGTCCGGAAGTTCGCTCGTCATACCGCGCAGCCTATAAAACCCGCCCGCTCACGTCACCGATCCACCGCACCCCGTCTCCCATGCGCTGCGGATCCACCGCACCCCGTCTCCCACGTGCTTCGGAATCCGACGCGCTTCGGATCCCCACGCGCCTCGGATCCAGTGCCCCTCCCGGCAAACTCTGCCCCGTCGCACACACTGCCGGTCACGGCACTCGCGCTTCGGCCGACGCGTACATCTTCGCGATCACGGCCTCGATGTCCGGCTCCCGCACCGAAAGATCCACCAGCGGATACTCCGCGGCGATCCGCGCCACCAGCGGAGCCGCCGAACCCGACGCCGGAAAGGCAAGCCACTGCCTCGGCCCCTCCACCTTCACCGTACGCACCGAAGGCTCCGACTCCAGGCGGATCGGCGGGAGTTCACGCTCCAGGTCCACAACCAGCGTGCGCTCGCTCTCGCCGACCTCATGCAGCCCGGCGAGCGCACCGTCGTACATCAGACGGCCGTGGTCGATCACCATCACCCGCCGGCAGAGCTGCTCGATGTCCGTCAGATCGTGCGTGGTGAGCAGCACCGTCGTACCCCGCTCGGCATTCAAGTCCCTAAGAAATCCACGAACCTTGGCCTTGGAGACCACATCCAGACCGATCGTCGGCTCGTCCAGATACAGCACCTCCGGATCGTGCAGCAGCGCCGCCGCGATGTCGCCGCGCATCCGCTGCCCGAGCGACAGCTGCCGCACCGGCACATCCAACAGCGCGCCCAGATCCAGAAGTTCGACACAGCGGTCCAGGTTCTCCCGGAACCGGGCGTCGGGGACCCGGTACATCCGGTGCACCAGCCGGTACGAGTCGCGCAGCGGCAGGTCCCACCAGAGTGTGGTGCGCTGGCCGAAGACCACACCGATCCGGTGCGCCAGCCTCGTACGCTCCCTGGAAGGGTCGATGCCCGCGACCCGCAGCCGCCCGCCGCTCGGGGTGAGGATGCCCGTCAGCATCTTGATGGTGGTCGACTTGCCCGCGCCGTTCGGACCGATGTAACCGACCATCTCGCCGCGCTCCACCCGGAAGCCGATCCCGTCGACCGCGCGGACCTCGCGCCGCTCACTGCGCAGGAAACCCGTCCTGCGGCGCACCTCGAAGACCTTCTCGACACCGTCGAGCTCGATGAAACCCGTACCCGTAGCCATGCCCCGTCCTCGCTCCGCTCGTCCTCAGTTCCCCGTGCTCCGGTACGAGCGCAGCCCCGCCCGCCACGCCGCCCCCGCGAGCACCCAGCACACCCCCGCCACCACCGGCGGCAGGAACGCCACCCACTCCGGCAGCCCCAGCGGGTACTCCCGGCCCAGCACATACAGCGCGGGCAGCCAGTTCACGAAGGCCAGCGGCACCACGAACGTCACCCCGCGCACCAGTTCCTTCGCGAAGACCGTCGGCGGATACTGCAACAGCGTGTTCCCGCCGTACGTGAAGGAGTTCTGCACCTCCGCCGCGTCCTGCGCGAAGAACTGGAACGCCGCCCCGCCCACAAAGACCGCGCCGAAGACCGCCGCCCCGCTCAGCAGCATCAGCGGGATCATCACCACCTTCAGCGGCGTCCACGCGATGTCCAGCACCGCCAGCCCGTAACCGAGCACCAGCAGCCCCTGCGTGATCCGCCCCAGCCTGCGCAGTGCGAACCGGTCCGCCGCCACCTGGGCCAGCACCGGAACCGGGCGCACCAGCAGCGTGTCCAGCGTGCCGTCCCGGACCCGGCGGCCCAACCGGTCCATCGACCCCAGCACCAGATCGGCCAGCCCGAACGCGGTGCCCGAAGCCCCGTACAGCAGGGCGATCTCCGGCAGCGTGTAGCCACCCAACTCGTCGACATGCGCGAACATCAGCAGGATCGCGACGAAGTCGAAGCCTGTCGCCGCGAAGTTCCCGAACGCCGTCATGGCGAACGAGGCACGGTACGCCATCGTCGACCGCAGCCACATCGCGACGATCAGCCCGTACGCACGAACCCCTTCGACCAGCCTCGACCGCTCGACGAACACCACACCGGGAACCTCGACGGCCCTCGAGACCTCGGTGACCTCAGCCACCCTGAACCACCACCCTCCGCGTCGCCACCGACTGCACCAACCGCCCCGCCAGCAACAACGCCAACGCCCAGCCGCCCTGGAAAGCGAACGCCTCCACCAGCCCCCAACCCGTGTGCTTCCCGAGGAACACATCGGCCGGCACCTGGAGCAGCGCCGACCACGGCAACGCCCGCGCCACCTCGCCCAACACCCCCGGGAACAACGTCAGCGGAAGCAGCAGCCCCGAGAAGAACAGCCCCGCCAGGAACGCGATCTGCGCCGCACCCGCCCCGTCCATCAGCCAGAACGCGGAGAGCGCCACCAGATAACGCAGAGCGAAACTGACCACGACCCCGAGCGTCACCGAAACCAGGAACGCCGGCCAGACCCCCGGCGAGCCGGGCAGAGCCAGCGGGAACGCCAACGCCCCCAGCACCATCGGCACGACGCCACGCGCCAGCAACTGGAACGCCGCCCGCCCCAAGTCACCGGCCAACCACCACAGTTGAAGATCAACCGGCCGGTAGAGGTCGACCGCCACATCGCCGGTACGGATCCGCTCGACCAACTCGTCCTCGAAACCGCCACCCATCATCGCGGAGGTCGCCAGCAGCGCCTGCCCCAGCCACACATACGTCAGCGCCTGGGACAGGTCGTATCCACCGAGGTGCGGACGCTCGTCCCACAGCGCCGTATAGGTGTACGCCAGGATGAAACCGAAGACGGTGTTGGTGAACACCCCCGCCGCCGTCGCGATCCGGTAGGTGGCATGGCGCCGGAACCCGCCCGCCGCAACCACCGCGTACAACCGCATCCCCATCACCCCCGCGCTCGTTCACACTCGTGCGCCCAACCGCGTTGGACACCAAAGCGCACGACCCTAGTGCAGCGGGAACAGCCACCGCGACCGCTTTTCGGCGGCCGATCCGGGAGCGATCGCAGGTCGGCACGGGGTCGATCCAGGACGTGGACCGACCGAAAAGGGCACTATGGGGGAATTGACCGCAGCCGAGGAGTCTCCACCGACATGAGCGACGAGCCACAGCAGCAGAGCGGGGGGCCCGACAACGGGAACCGGGCCCCGAGGGACCCCTCTGCCGGCACCGGCGCCCCCGCAGGCCCAGCCGCCCCCGGCGGGAAGAAAAACAGAAGCAGAAACCGCCCCGGACGCACCGGCTGGCGCCGGGCCGTCCCCACCTGGCGGATGACGCTCGCCACGCTCCTCATCATCGCCCTGGTCCTGATCGGCGGATTCATCGCCGGATACCAGCTCGTCGGCATCCCGCCCGCCAACCCCACCGCCACCGCGCAGTCCAACGTCTACCTCTACAAGGACGGCAGCTTCATCGCCCGCGACGGCGAGATCAACCGGCAGAACATCCAGCTCGCCCAGGTCCCCCTCACAGTCCAGCACGCCGTCCTCGCCGCCGAGGACCGGAACTTCTACTCCGAACGCGCCGTCGACATCAAGGCAATGGCCCGCGCCGGCTGGAACACCCTCACCGGCAAGGGGAAGCAGGGCGGCTCCACCATCACCCAGCAGTTCGTGAAGAACTACTACCTCGGCCAGGAACAGACCCTCCTGCGCAAGGCCAAGGAGTTCTTCATCGCCATCAAGCTCAACCGCGAAGTGAGCAAGAACCAGATCTTCGAGGGCTACCTCAACACCAGCTACTTCGGCCGCAACGCCTACGGCATCCAGGCCGCGGCCCAGGCGTACTACGGCAAGGACATCGGCCACATCACCACCGCCGAAGGCGCTTACCTCGCCTCCCTGCTCAACGCCCCCAGCGCATACGACGTCGTCGTCCACCCCGAGAACAAGGCCGCGGCCGTGGCCCGCTGGAACTACGTACTCGACGGCATGGTCAAGGAGAACTGGCTCAGCGCATCCGAACGCGCCACCATGCGGTTCCCCGCGCCCAACAAGGTGAAGGCCTCCACCGGACTCTCCGGACAGCGCGGCTACATCGTCCAGGCCGTCAAGGACTACCTCACCATCCACAAGATCATCGACGAGGACACGCTCGCCACCGGCGGCTACCGCATCACCACCACACTGGAGAAGAAGAAACAGAACGCCCTGGTCAAAGCCGTCAACGACCACGTGATGTCGATGACGAGCACGGAGCGCCCGGCCGACCGCAACGTCCGCGTCGGCGGCGCCTCCATCGACCCCTCGAACGGCCGGGTCGTCGCCATGTACGGCGGCATCGACTACACCAAGCAGTACGTCAACAACGCCACCCGCCGCGACTACCAGGTCGGCTCCACCTTCAAGCCGTTCGTCTTCACCTCCGCCGTCGCCAACCGGTCCACCACCCAGCACGGCCGGCGCATCACCCCCAACACCCTCTACGACGGCACCAACCGACGCATGGTGCGGGGCCCGAACGGACCCACCGGATACGCCCCCGCCAACGAGGACGACATCAGCTACGGACCCATCACCGTCGGAGCCGCCACCGACAAGTCCGTCAACGCCGTCTACGCGCAGATGGCCGAGGACGTCGGCCCCGGCAACGTCAAAGACACCGCCATCGCCCTCGGCATCCCCAAGAACACCCCCGACCTCACCGCCTCGCCGTCCATCGCACTCGGCACCGCCACCGCCAGCGTCCTCGACATGACCCAGGCGTACGCGACACTCGCCAACCACGGCAGGCACGGCACCTACACCCTCGTCGACAAGATCGGCAAGGACGCCGAGGAACTCGCACTCCCCGGCCGTCACACCGAGCAGACCGTCAGCCGCGAAGCCGCCGACACCACCACCTCGATCCTGCAGAGCGTCGTCGAAAACGGATCGGGAACGGCCGCCCAGGGCGCCGGCCGCCCCGCCGCCGGCAAGACCGGCACCGCCGAGGAGGACAAGGCCGCCTGGTTCGCCGGCTACACCCCGGACCTCGCGACCGTCATCGCCGTCATGGGCCAGGACCCCGACACCGGCGTACAGAAACCGCTCTACGGAGCACTCGGCCTGTCCCGCGTCAACGGCGGCGGCACCCCCGCCCAGATCTGGGCCCAGTACACCGGCGCCGCACTCAGCGGCAGCAGCATCGAAGAATTCGCCCTCGAACTCGAAAAAGGCGCCGGCGAACCCGCCCTGCCCACCGGCGAAGGCACCGGCCCCACCCACACCGGAACCCCGGCCGAGACACCGTCCGCCCCACCACCGAGCAGCCCGCCCAGCAGCCCCGCCGGCAGCGGCCCCGCCACCACGGCACCGCCCGGCGGCCCCCCGGACGGCGACAGCGCGGACATCCTCGGCAACGACAACGGCGGCATCGAAGAACTCTTCCCCCAGGGCACCGACGGCGCCCACCCGCCGCCGAACGAGTGACCTACCGGGCTC
Source organism: Streptomyces sp. NPDC051020 (assembly GCF_040683105.1). Taxonomy (NCBI): domain Bacteria; kingdom Bacillati; phylum Actinomycetota; class Actinomycetes; order Kitasatosporales; family Streptomycetaceae; genus Streptomyces; species Streptomyces sp. NPDC051020. Next base: position 40,884 of record NZ_JBFBCG010000030.1, read on the forward strand.
AGAGGAGCTAACAAAATGGGAGTCCGATCAGCTCGCGGCGTCTGGTGCGTGCGATCGCAAGGCGCCGGAAGGTCCTCGTAGCGGCGCTACTAGGGCGTTTCGGCAACGCAGCGAGCGTGCGTGCCAGACGCCGCGAGCCGGGCGCCCATTCTGTTAGCTCCTCTCAGTGCCCCGACGTCGCCTTCAGCCCCACCACAGCCACCAGCAACAGAGACACAAAGAAAATCCGGGCAGCGGTCACCGGCTCATTCAGCACCACCATGCCGAGCACCGCCGCCCCCGCCGCACCGATACCGACCCACACGCCGTACGCCGTACCGATCGGCAACGACTTCGCCGCCTGCGCCAACAGCACCATGCTGGCCACGATCCCGAACCCGGTGAACACACTCGGCCACAACCGAGTGAACCCATCCGTGTACTTCATCCCGATCGACCAGGCCACTTCCAGCAAACCGGCAACAACCAGCAGAACCCACGCCACGACGGCACCTCCGAACACCACAGACACACGGACAATCACAGGTGCGTCGTCTTTGCGGAAACCCGGTACGGCGCGTCTCGTCGGGGTCCCACCAACATAGCAAAGCGCATGCAAAAGGCCTGGTGACCCTCGTCACCAGGCCTCACGCCACACATCTCGCAGACAACAGAGCTACAGATACAGCCCGGTCGAATCCACCGAACCCTCGAACCGGTCCGCCGCCACCGCATGCAGATCCCGCTCCCGCATCAGCACGTACGCCACACCCCGCACCTCGACCTCGGCACGGTCCTCCGGGTCATACAGCACCCGGTCGCCCGGCTCCACCGTCCGCACATTCTGGCCGACCGCAACCACCACAGCCCAGGCCAGCCGGCGCCCCACCGCAGCAGTCGCCGGAATCAGAATGCCGCCGCCCGAACGCCGCTCGCCCTCTGGCGTATCGGACCGGACCAGCACGCGGTCATGCAGCATACGAATGGGCAGCTTGTCGTCGGTGTTCTCGCTCACGCCCCGAAACCTACCTGCCCGCAGCCGTCCCGCACGCCCCCGGGGTCAGCCTTCTCAGCGCTTCTTGCGCCGCACCGACACCAGCAGCCCCACCACACCGACCACCAGCAGCGCCGCCGGAACCACCCGCTCCAGACGCGGCGTGCCGTCCTCCGACACAAACTGCGCCTTCACGTCCGACACCGTCCGATTCACCGCGACGAACGCCCGCCCGGCCGTCCGGTCCACGGCCTCGGCAGCCTTGGCCTTCGCATCACCGATGATCGTCTTCGGGTGCATCCGCACCCCGATCTCATCGAGCACCACCGCAAGCTGCTCACGCCTGCTGATGATGTCCGCCTCGATCTGCGCAGGGGTCCTGGCATCCGACACTGCGCCGCCTCCGTGGTCCTCGTCCGGTAAACCTTCGTCGCCAGTCTGTCAGCTCAGCCGCCCGCACACCCGACGGCACCCCTATTACGCTCGGTCCCGTACACCCCACACGCCCCTGAGGAGAACCATGAGCGAGCGACTCCAGCCCGGCGACACCGCCCCCGCCTTCACCCTCCCCGACGCCGACGGCAACGACATCTCGCTCGCCGACCACAAGGGACGCAAAGTCATCGTCTACTTCTACCCGGCCGCCCTCACCCCCGGCTGCACCAAGCAGGCCTGCGACTTCACCGACAACCTGGAACTCCTGGCCGGCGCCGGATACGACGTCATCGGCGTCTCCCCCGACAAGCCCGAGAAGCTCGCCAAGTTCCGCGAGAAGGAAAACCTCAAGGTCACGCTCGTCGGCGACCCCTCCAAGGAGACCCTCGAGGCGTACGGCGCGTACGGCGAGAAGAACTCCTACGGCAAAACGGTGACGGGCGTCATCCGCTCCACCGTCGTCGTCGACGAAGAAGGCAAGGTCGAGCGCGCCCTCTACAACGTCAGGGCCACCGGCCACGTCGCCAAGATCATCAAGGACCTCGGCATCTGACCCACGCGCCGCCACGCCCTGTGGCGGGCGTCGCATTTTCACACCCCACCGGTTTGCGACCGCCATGACCGCGCAGAAGCCTTTCCCGGAACACCCCATCGGGGAAAGGACCCGGTCATGGCGGCCTCCGACCTTCAGCAGGTGGCCGACCCCGAAGCGGTCAAACGCCACCCCACCCTCTTCCGCGCCATACGGAAACGGAAGAACCCCAGGCTGCGCCGGTCCGACATCACCGTCACCGACGACCTGGCAGTCAAGCGGGCAGTGAAGGCGGCCTCCCTCGGCACGCGATGGTTGCGGCCCTGGTCGGCGTGATCGCGGTGGCCTGCATGAAGGAGACGGCCCAGCAACCGCTGGACGGCTCGCCGCCGTCGGTGGGGACCGAGGCGAAGGCGGCGGGACTGTGCGCGGCACAGGCTCCCGAGCCGAAGTTCTGATCCCGGACCCCGTCCCCGCGAACGGCCCGTGCCGCTTCAGCCCAACTGGTATGGACCATTCCGCATCTCGCCGCATATCGGACGTGACCATCCGATAAACGGTTCGTTGTTCCGTACGAGGCCGCGAACGTGCGGTCGGGAACGGAGGGAACATGCCAGTAAGCCCCTACACGCGCGAGCGCCTCACAGAGGCCGTCTCGTCATCACGGACGCTGTCCGAGGCACTGACCAAACTCGGGGTCGACCCGAAGAGCTCGACGCGGCGCTACGTCCACGAGCGCATGAAGAAGATGGGAATAGCCACCGGACACTTCGAGCGCGAGGGCGCTCGCTGGACGAGGGAAGTCCTTGAGCCTGTGGTCAACGCGTCAACGAGCGTGCACGAGGTGCTGCGGCGCCTCGGCCTCGAAGCGGTAGGTGGTCACCACACCAACATCAGTCGCCGCATCAAGGCGTACGGCATCGACACGTCGCACTTCGCTCCGCCGTCCAGAGCTGGGAAGAAGAAGCTTCGCCGCACGCCCCAGGAACTATTGGTCGAGAACCTCGCACCAGACGCCCGCCGAGTGCCCAGCGCTCGCCTCAAAATCGCCATGGCGTCACTGGGCGTTGCGCAACGGTGCGCTCTTTGCGGAACGGAACCGGTTTGGCGGGGCAGACCACTCCCGCTCGAGGTGGACCACATCAACGGCTCGTGGCGCGACAACCGGATGGAGAATCTCAGGCTCCTATGCCCCAACTGCCATTCAGCGACCGATACATATCGCGGTCGCGCCAAGGGGCGCCGAGCAGGACGCGGCCGCCGATGAGCCAGAGGCACCAGTACACACGCGAGCGGTTGATCGAGGCGGCGGAGCAGTGCTCGGACGTCGACGAGGCCATAGCCTTCTTCGGCACGCGCCCTTACGGGCAACTGCGCCGATACCTTCTCCGGCGGTTCGCCCACTTCGGCATCGACGTCTCCCACTTCCGCCGCTGCGGTTCCAGTACCGCCGGAACACGCCCTTCAGCAAGCACGCTGCGCGAGGCTGTAGCCGCCTCCTGCACCATTGCCGAGCTGCTGCGCATGCTTGACCGCCCGGACAACGGGCACCAACGCGGCCTTTTGCGCCAGTGGATCAGCGATGAAGGTCTTACGACCTCGCACTTCCTGGGCCAGGCGCACCAGCGCGGCAAGCCAGGCACGACGCCCGTCAAGCCTCCGGAAGAAATACTGGTGAAGCACGACGGCAAGCGTCGTGCAACGACAATGTTGATACGCCGAGCCCTATGCGAGGTCGGCCTGCCCGAGCGGTGCGAAGAGTGCGGTACCGGTCCGCTCTGGCATGGGAATCCGATGACGTTGGAGATCGACCACATCAACGGTGACTGGAGCGACGACCGCGTCGAGAATCTACGACTGCTGTGTCCGAACTGCCACGCCATCACTGATACCTGGTGCCGAGGCGGCAGACGCCGCAGCCCGGTGACGAACCCTCTCTCACACACGGGGCCCAGGCCGATACCATGATGGATGGCTGGCGGCCGTGTCGGAAGGGTAGACGATCGGCGCTTAGAACGCCGTGGGAGAAATCCCGTGTGGGTTCGAATCCCACCGGCCGCACAGAGCAATGGGCCGCCTCGACAGGGCGGCCCATTGCGGCGGGTCACCCCAGCAACTCCCGCACCACCGGCACCAGCGCCCGGAACGCCTTCCCCCGGTGGCTGATCGCGTTCTTCTCGGCCGGGGTCAGTTCCGCGCAGGTCCGGGTCATGCCCTCCGGCTGCAGGATCGGGTCGTAGCCGAAGCCGTTCGTGCCGGCCGGGGTGTGGCGGAGGGTGCCCAGGAGACGGCCCTCGACCACGCGTTCCGTGCCGTCCGGGAGGGCGAGGGCCGCCGCGCAGGCGAAGTGGGCGGCGCGGTGGGCGTCGTCGATGTCGGAGAGCTGGGCCAGCAGCAGGTCCAGGTTGGCGCGGTCGTTGCCGTGGGTGCCGGCCCAGCGGGCCGAGAAGATGCCGGGGGCACCGCCGAGTACGTCGACGCAGAGGCCGGAATCGTCGGCGATCGCGGGGTGGCCGGTGGCCTGGGCCAGGGCGTGGGCCTTGAGGAGGGCGTTCTCGGCGAAGGTGACGCCGGTCTCCTTGACGTCGGGGACCTCGGGGTACGCGTCCGCGCCGACGAGTTCGTGGGTGAGCCCCGCGTCGGCGAGGATCGCGTGGAGTTCGGTGATTTTCCCGGCGTTGCGGGTGGCAAGGATCAGGCGGGTCATGTGCCGATTATCGCGGGGTGCCGGGTGACGTCCGCTATGAGGTGCAGACGTTGCCGATCTCCTTGGCGGCGTCGGTGACCGGGGTGATGTCCGGGGTGGCGTCGCCCTTGTCGATGGCGTCGCGGACGTTCTTGACGCCGGTCCGGAGGTCGTCGACGGCCTTGGAGAGGTCGGCGTTGTCCGTCTTGTCGCCGAGGTTGCCGAGTTCCTTGTCTATCGCGTCGAGGGCCTCGGATGCCTGGGTGGGGTCGTTCGATGCGTTGGAGACGGCCTGTTGGAGGTTGTCGACGCTGGTGGCTATGGCGTCGGCGGTACGGACGCAGTCGAGGGCCTTGTCGACGGCGCCGCAGCCGGCCGCGGCGGTGAGGGTGAGAGCGGTCAGGGTCAGCGCGACGGTGATGCGGCGGTGGCGGGTGGCCTTGGCCATGGTGCGGTTCCTCCCCGGGTGCGGATACGCGGACGGACGCACGGTTCGACCCGTGCGTCCGTACTCGTGACGACGCCCTGCGGGGCGTACTTGGTTGCTTCTTTACTCGCCAAGCGTGCGGGCGAGGGCCGCCTGCTGGATGGCGCGGAGGTCGACGCAGCCGCTGGCGGCGAGGTCGAGGAGCGCGTTCAGTTCCTTGCGGTCGAAGGGCTCGGCCTCGGCGGTGCCCTGGACCTCGACGAAGCGGCCGTCGCCGGTGCAGACGACGTTCATGTCGGTCTCGGCGCGGACGTCCTCCTCGTAGCAGAGGTCGAGGAGCGGTGTGCCGCCGACAATGCCGACGCTGACGGCGGAGACGGTGCCGGTCAGCGGCTTGCGGCCGTGCTTGATGAGCTTCTTGCCCTGGGCCCAGGTGATGGCGTCGGCGAGGGCGACGTACGCACCGGTGATGGCGGCGGTGCGGGTGCCGCCGTCGGCCTGGAGGACGTCGCAGTCGAGGACGACGGTGTTCTCACCGAGTGCCTTGTAGTCGATCACGGCGCGCAGGGACCGGCCGATGAGGCGGCTGATCTCGTGGGTGCGGCCACCGATCTTGCCGCGTACGGCTTCGCGGTCGCCGCGGGTGTTGGTGGAGCGGGGCAGCATGGAGTATTCGGCGGTGACCCAGCCTTCGCCGCTGCCCTTGCGCCAGCGCGGGACGCCTTCGGTGAAGGAGGCGGTGCAGAAGACCTTGGTGTCGCCGAAGGAGATGAGGACTGAGCCCTCGGCGTGCTTGCTCCATCCGCGTTCGATGGTGATGGGGCGGAGCTCTTCGGGGGTGCGGCCGTCGATACGAGACATGGCGTCGAGCCTATCGGCTGGGCCGTGGGCGCCGGCCGGGGTGTGCGCGGGGCCGGGTGGGGGTGCAGAGCGGGGCTGGTGGGGGTCTGCCGCAGGCCCCGTTCTGGTGGGATCGGGGCCTGAGGGCGCGGAGCCGGGCCGGCTCCGCGAGTGGTCGTCACATCATGTCTTCGATGTCGGCGGCGATGGGGTCGGCGTCGGTGCCGATGACGACCTGGATCGCGGTGCCCATCTTGACGACGCCGTGGGCCCCGGCGGCCTTGAGCGCGGCTTCGTCGACCTTGCTCGGGTCGACGACCTCGGTGCGGAGGCGGGTGATGCAGCCTTCGATTTCTTCGATGTTGTCGATCCCGCCGAGCCCGGCGACGATCTTCTCAGCCTTGCTGGCCATGTGGTTCTCCCTGGTTCTTCACGCACGGCGCCGACCCACCATGGGTCCGTTTCGTCAAGGTAACGCACGATTGGCCCAACTTCACGAGCGATCAACCTGATCATCACTCATGATGACGATCATGGGTGCTCTGTCCTCCGGGCGGGTGACGAACCGCACCGCAACTGGTCTGTGCCACTTTGCGACGACCGCCGGACGTGGCCTGTTCGGGGAGGATGCCGATGAGCTCGAGCAGCGCCACAGCACCACGGAAGATGTGGTGGCACGGCTTCTTCCAGGGCCTCCAGAAGATGGGGCGCAGCCTCCAGCTTCCGATCGCGGTGCTGCCGGCGGCCGGCATTCTCAACCGGCTCGGCCAGCCGGACGTGTTCGGCGACGAGGGTCTCGGCTGGAACGACGTCGCGAAGGTCTTCGCCGCTGCCGGTGGGGCGCTCCTCGACTCCGGTCTCGGACTGCCCTTGCTGTTCTGCGTCGGCGTCGCGATCGGCATGGCGAAGAAGTCGGACGGTTCGACGGCGCTCGCGGCGGTGACCGGCTTCCTCGTCTACTACGCGGTGCTGCACGCCTTCCCGGTGGACTGCCCGCCGGGTTCCACTTTCACCGCGGGCGGCACCTGGTTCGGCACCTGTGTCACCGGCAACGCGAAGGTGACGGTCGCCCAGTACCAGAACCCCGGGGTGTTCGGCGGCATCGTGATGGGGCTGATGTCGGCGTGGTTCTGGCAGCGGTACCACCGGGTCAAGCTGGTCGACTGGCTGGGCTTCTTCAACGGCCGCCGTCTCGTGCCGATCATCATGGCGTTCGTCGGTCTGGCCTTCGCCGCCCTGTGCGCCTGGTTGTGGGCGCCGATCGGTGACGGTCTGACCGGTTTCTCCAAGTGGCTGGTGGACCTGAACTGGCTGGGCTCCGGCATTTTCGGTGTTGCCAACCGCGCACTGCTGGTCGTGGGCCTGCACCAGTTCCTGAACACGTTCGTCTGGTTCCAGTTCGGCGACTTCATCAAACCGGACGGGACGGTCGTGCACGGTGACATCAACCGGTTCCTGGCGGGCGATCCGACGGCCGGGCAGTTCACCACGGGCTTCTTCCCGATCATGATGTTCGCGCTCCCGGCTGCGGCGCTGGCGATCTACCACTGCGCCAAGCCGCATCGCCGGAAGGCGGTCGGCGGCATGATGCTCTCGGTCGGTCTGACGTCGTTCGTGACGGGTATCACCGAGCCGATCGAGTACTCGTTCCTCTTCGTCGCCCCCCTTCTGTATGTGATCCACGCGGTGCTCACCGGTGTCTCGATGGCGGTGAGCTGGGGGCTCGGGGTGAAGGACGGCTTCAGTTTCTCGGCGGGTCTGATCGACTACGTCATCAACTGGAGCCTGGCCACGAAGCCCTGGTTGATCATTCCGATCGGCTTCTGCTTCGCAGTGGTGTATTACGTGATCTTCCGGTTCGCCATCACCCGGTTCAACCTTCAGACCCCCGGGCGCGAGCCCGACGAACTGGAGGCACAGATCGAGAAAGACCTGGTGAAGTAGGTCTTCGGCCGACGACGAAGCCCCTCCACCTTCCGGGCGGAAGGTGGAGGGGCTTCGTCACTAAGGGCTGTCCGCGGCACTAGATCTCGTAGACCGCGCCCGGCACCGCCAGCTCCGCCGGTCCGTGGTAGACCGTGCGGGCGTCGGCCAGGTTGCGGTCCGCGTCCGTCCACGGCGGGATGTGGGTGAGGACGAGCCGTCCCACCTTCGCGCGTGCGGCGATCTCGCCTGCTTCGCGGCCGTTGAGGTGGAGGTCCGGGATGTCTTCCTTGCCGTAGACGAACGATGCTTCGCAGAGGAACAGGTCGGCGCCCTCCGCGAGTTCGTCCAGCGCCTCGCAGGTGCCGGTGTCGCCGGAGTACGTGAGGGTGCGGCCGCCGTGCTCGATGCGGATACCGAAGGCGTCGATGGGGTGACAGACCTTCTCCGTACGGACCGAGAAGGGGCCGATGTCGAACGTGCCGGGCTTCAGCGTGTGGAAGTCGAAGACCTCGCCCATGGACCGGTCGGACGGGGTGTCGGCGTGGGCGGTGGTCAGTCGCTGTTCGGTGCCGTCGGGGCCGTAGACCGGGATGGACGCGGGACGTCCGCCGTCGTGCCGGTAGTAGCGGACGACGAAGTACGCGCACATGTCAATGCAGTGATCGACATGGAGATGGCTGAGGAAGATGGCGTCGAGGTCATAGAGACCGACATGGCGCTGCAGCTCGCCGAGGGCGCCGTTGCCCATGTCGAGGAGCAGCCTGAAGCCGTCGGCCTCTACGAGGTAGCTCGAACATGCCGAACCCGTGGACGGGAACGAGCCGGAGCAGCCGACGACGGTGAGCTTCATGGAGCGTGAACCTCCGAGACGTGGGAACGGGGAGGGTTCGTGCGATTTGTTGAGCGTAAGGCGCGAAACACCTGGTCGCTCCTCTGAGGCCTGCCGTTGTGGGCGAACTCACCTGCTCTGTCACCGGTTCGATGGAAGCGGGTGCGGGGTGCGGGGAGCGGGCCGACAGGGGCGCCGGTACCGTCGGGGCATGGACATGTCCTGGTGGCCGGCTCTGGCCGTGGTCGTACTGCTCGCTCTCATTGCCGCGATTGCCGACGGGCGGGGGCGGCTCGGGCGGGGGCCTCGGCGCCCTGGTGGTGGGCGTCCCGCGCAACAGACGCGTCCGCCGGGCAGGCGGGAAGGGCCGCGGGGCGGGCCGGAGCGGGCGCCGCGACCGGGTGAGATCTGGTGGGCGGAGGTTCCGTATGAGGACGGGCCCGGGGCGAAGGACCGGCCGTGTCTGGTGCTGTCGGTGCGGGGCGGCGCGGCACTCGTCGCGAAGATCACCAGCAAGCATCACGAGGAGCGGCCCGGGGTGATCGCGCTGCCGCCGGGTTCGGTGGGGGATGCGCAGGGGCGCGCGAGTTTCCTGGAGACGGACGAGCTGCGGGATGTGGCGGTGCGGGGGTTCCGGCGGCGGGTGGGGACGGTGGACCCGGCGGTGTGGGAGCGGGTGCGCGGGATCGGCTGACGGTCGGAAAAGTCCTCGGCCGCCGGACGGGCTGGAATTCCAGCGGGTCAGGCGGCCGAGGGCGGGACGGCGTACGGTGACCGGTCCCGGCAAGTTTTGCGGGTCACGGCACTGGGGCGTGTTTCGAAAGCCCCGTCTGCCGGGCGGTGTCTGGCACGCACGCTCGCCGCGTTGTCGGGCTCGCCCCGATACAGCACGACGCTACTTTCGAAACACGCCCTGGGTGTTACGCCCAGAGCTGGCCGTGCAGCGTTTCGATGGCCGCTTCCGTCGTGGGGGCCGTGTAGACGCCCGTCGACAGGTACTTCCAGCCGCCGTCGGCGACGACGAAGACGATGTCGGCCGGCTCCCCCGCCTTGACCGCCTTGGTGCCGACTCCGATCGCCGCGTGGAGTGCGGCGCCGGTGGAGACGCCCGCGAAGATGCCCTCCTGCTGGAGGAGTTCGCGGGTGCGGGTGACGGCGTCGGCGGAGCCGACGGAGAAGCGGGTGGTGAGGACCGAGGCGTCGTAGAGCTCGGGGACGAAGCCCTCGTCGAGGTTGCGGAGCCCGTAGACGAGGTCGTCGTAGCGCGGCTCGGCGGCGACGATCTTGATGTCGGGCTTCTGTTCGCGCAGGTATCGGCCCACTCCCATGAGCGTGCCCGTGGTGCCGAGGCCCGCCACGAAGTGGGTGATGGAGGGCAGGTCGGCGAAGATTTCGGGACCGGTGGTGGCGTAGTGGGCGCCCGCGTTGTCCGGGTTGCCGTACTGGTAGAGCATCACCCAGTCCGGGTGCTCGGCGGCCAGTTCCTTGGCGACGCGGACGGCTGTGTTGGAGCCGCCGGCCGCCGGGGAGGAGATGATCTCGGCGCCCCACATGGCGAGCAGGTCGCGCCGTTCCTGCGAGGTGTTCTCCGGCATGACGCAGACGATGCGGTAGCCCTTGAGCTTGGCCGCCATGGCGAGCGAGATGCCGGTGTTGCCGCTGGTGGGTTCCAGGATGGTGCAGCCGGGGGTCAACCGGCCGTCCTTCTCGGCCTGTTCGACCATGTGGAGCGCGGGGCGGTCCTTGATCGAGCCGGTGGGGTTGCGGTCCTCCAGCTTGGCCCAGATGCGGACGTCGTCCGACGGTGACAGCCGCGGGAGGCGGACGAGCGGGGTGTTGCCCACCGCGGCGAGCGGGCTGTCGTACCGCATCAGTTCATGCCGCCGGCGACGGCCGGAAGGATGGTGACGCTGTCGCCGTCGCTGAGCTTGGTGGAGATTCCGTCAAGGAAGCGGACGTCCTCGTCGTTGAGGTAGACGTTCACGAAGCGACGGAGCTGGTCGCCGTCGACGATGCGCTCACGGATGCCGTTGTAGCGGCTGTCGAGGTCCGTGAAGAGGTCGGCGAGGGTCTCTCCGGTGCCGTCGACGGCCTTGGCGCCGTCGGTGTAGGTGCGGAGGATGGTCGGGATGCGGACCTCGATGGCCATGGCGTGGGCTCCTGTCGAAAGCGGAGTGGTGGCGCGCGGCTCTGCCCCCGCGCGAGGGTGATGTGTCTGGACGCTGCTCGGGGCCGCGGCCCGGCTCAGGCCTTGCGGCCGGCGGGCAGGCGGCGCGTACAGATCGCGCTGGAGAGCCTGCACAGGTCGACGTGCAGGCGTGCGACGAGCAGCATGCCCGGCGTCTTGTCGCTCACGTCATGGAGAACCATGGGCTCATCGTATCGATTCCCGGTCCGAAATCCGGCATGTGATCTCACCTGGTGGATGGAGAGTGTCCGGCTGGTGGACGGTCGGGGGGTGGGGTGGGGAGCCGCGGCGGGCCGGGGACGGGGATTCGCCCCGGCCCGCTGGAGGTCAGGCGGGTTCGTACGCCTCGACGACCTTGACGTCCTCCTCGGTGATCACGCCGTCCACGATGCGGTACGAGCGGAACTGGAAGGGGCCCGCGTCGTCGGCGTCGGCGGTGGAGACGAGCACGTAGTGGGCGCCGGGCTCATTGGCGTACGTGATGTCGGTGCGCGAGGGGTACGCCTCGGTCGCCGTGTGCGAGTGGTAGACGATCACCGGCTCCTCGTCGCGGTCGTCCATCTCGCGGTAGAGCTTCAGCAGGTCCGCGGAGTCGAACTCGTAGAACGTGGGCGAGCGGGCGGCGTTGAGCATGGGGATGAAGCGTTCGGCGCGGCCGGTTCCGGCCGGGCCCGCGACCACGCCGCACGCCTCGTCGGGGTGGTCCGCGCGGGAGTGCGCGACGATCTGGTCGTACAGCTCCTGGGTGATGGTCAGCATGGCGCCAGGATAAGCAAAGGACCCCCGCGTACCGAGGAGTGGTACGCGGGGGTCCGTATGCCGGACGGCTGGGTCGGGTCAGCGCTTGGCGAAGGCCGCGCCCTGGGGGTTACGGGCCTTGAGGACCAGGTACGAGACGCCGAGGATCAGGGCCCAGAGCGGGGCGCAGTACAGCGAGATCCTGGCGTCCTTGTCGATGCCCATCATCACGATCACCATGCCGATGAAGGCGAGGGCGAAGACGCTGGTGTACGGGGCGCCGGGGGCCCGGAAGGCGGACTGCGGGAGCACTCCGCGGTCGGCCAGGCGGCGGTAGCGGATCTGGCAGACGAGGATCATGATCCAGGCCCACATGCCGGAGATGGTGGCGAAGGAGACGACGTAGGTGAAGGCGTCCCCGGGCCACTGGTAGTTGATCCAGACGCCGACGAGCATGAGGGCGGCGGAGAAGGTGGTGCCGACGAGCGGGGTGCCGCTCTTGGTCAGCCGGGTGAAGAACGTCGGGCCCTGTCCGTTGAGCGCGAGGTCGCGCAGCATGCGGCCGGTGGAGTACATGCCGGAGTTGCAGGAGGAGAGGGCCGCGGTCAGGACGACGAAGTTGACGATGCCTGCGCCGATGCCCAGACCCATCTTCTGGAAGGCGGCGACGAACGGCGAGATGCCGGGCTGGAATTCCGTCCACGGGACGACGGCGAGGATCATGATGAGGGCGCCGACGTAGAAGACGGCGATGCGCCACGGCACGGTGTTGATGGCCTTGGGCAGGACGGTCTTCGGGTCCTTGGACTCACCTGCGGTGACGCCGACGAGTTCGACGGCGAGGAAGGCGAACATCACGATCTGCAGGGTCATCAAGGTGCCCTTGATGCCGTGCGGGAAGAACCCGCCGTCGGCCCACAGGTGGGTGACGGACGCGCTGTCGCCGGCGTCGGAGAAGCCGAGGGTGAGAATTCCGGCACAGATGAGGATCATGCCGACGATGGCGGTGACCTTGACCATCGAGAACCAGAATTCGAGTTCCCCGAAGAGCTTCACGGAGATCAGGTTCACGCCGTACAGGATGATCGTGAAGATCAGTGCGGACACCCATGGGGGAATGTCGAACCAGAATGTCATGTACTGGGCTGCCGCGGTGACTTCGGTGATTCCGGTGACGACCCAGAACAGCCAGTAGGTCCAGCCGGTGACAAAGCCTGCGAAGGGGCCGACGAATTCGCGGGCGTATTCCGAGAATGAGCCCGAGACCGGGCGGTACATGAGGAGTTCGCCCAGGGCCCGCATGATGAAGAAGATCACCAGGCCTGCGATGGCATAGGCCAGGATGAGGCTCGGTCCCGCCTTGGCGATGGCCTTGCCCGCGCCGAGGAAGAGGCCGGTTCCGATGGCCCCGCCGATCGCGATCATCTGGATCTGGCGGGCGCCGAGGGCGCGCTGGTAGCCCTCGCCCGAGGTGGTGGCATCTGCGGCTTCCGCGGCCTGCTGCGAGCCGCCTTGTCCCTTGTCGACCTGCGCCGATGTCATGTGTTGCGCCTTTCTCCACGCTGATCCGCGCCTGACGGCTGCGGATCAGGTCCTGATCCCCCCGGATATGGATGGAGTGCGACCGGCGGTCCGCCGGTGGTAAGCGCCCCCGGGAACAGGGATGGCGTCCCCGGGTGGTCGTGAAGATTTATCACGGAGCCACCAGTGGTCCACCGGACATTGTGTGGTGGACACCACAGGAAAAAGCGGACAAACGTTCCCGGTCGCCATAAAAAAGGCCATTCAGGTGATGGGATCGTTATGTGAATTTGAGTGTCCGTTGAGCGAACACCTCGACTCGGCCCCAAAGGGAGGTAAAAACCGATCAAGGAAAGGCGGGTGAGTCGCGGCGCCCGGCACGGTGCATCACCGCGGGGCGACCCTGGGGCACCGGAGCATGGCACGGCGGAGCCGTACGGGCGTTTCGGCAACGCCGGGAGTGGCGCCTCCCCCGTTCGGGGGAAGCCGGGCGCGTGGGAAAGTGCCGGGCGTCGCGGCCCCGGCCCTGATCCGCCGGACGCCCCTACGGCATCAGGGTCTCGACGAGCGTCTCCTGGAGCGCGCCCAGCCAGAGGTAGGCCATGACCATCGGCTTGCGCGGGTCGCTGTCGGGCAGCCGGTAGAGGGAGCCCTCACCGCCCTCGTCCTCGTCGGAGACCTCCAGGCGGGTGCCGATGGTGAGGCGGAGGTCGTTGAGGGCGCCGAGCCAGTTGCGGCATTCGTCGGCGCTGAGCGTGAGGACGGCACCTTCCGCGCCGGACGGGAGCGCGTCGAGGGTGCGTACGACGGTGAGCGCGTCGTTGCGCTTGCGGGTGCGCAGGTCGTTCTCGGTGAAGCGGCGGAACTCGGCGGACGCGGCGCGCAGTTCGCTGTCCTCGTCGCCGTACGCCTCCGGGAAGAGGCGGGCCAGGGCCGGGTCGGTCGGCGGCTCACTGGGCCCTTCGGCGAACAGGGCGGCGAGCGGGTCCTCACCGTCGGCCGGTTCGTCGCCGGGTCCGATCAGTTCCAGCAGCTGGACGGCGAGGGAGCGCAGGATCGCGATCTCCACCTCGTCGAGCGCGACGGCCGCGCCGCCGCCGGGGGTGGCCTCGAAGTGGCCGGCCATGGGTTATCTCCGATGGTGGGTCGGGCGGGGCAGAGGTGGAGGCTAGTTGCGGTCCTGCGTCAGGGTGGCCCAGAGCCCGTAACCGTGCATGGCCTGGACGTCGCGCTCCATCTCCTCGCGGCTGCCGCTGGAGACGACGGCGCGGCCCTTCTGGTGGACGTCGAGCATCAGCTTGTGGGCCTTGTCCTTGGGGTAGCCGAAGTAGGCCTGGAAGACATAGGTCACATAGCTCATGAGGTTGACCGGGTCGTTGTGGACCAGGGTCACCCAGGGCACGTCGGGCTCGGGGACGACAAGGTTCTCCTCGGCCGCTTCGGGGCGCTCGATCTCTACAGGGGCGACACTCACCTACCCCATGCTGCCACCCGGGAGGGAGCATCGCACAAACGGCTTAGATCTCGTCACTCTGACGACATAGAGGTAGCATCCCAGCCATGAACTCTGCGGACCTTGGGCGACGGGTCGGTGTGCCGTCGACAGCGCTCTTCACCGACCAGTACGAGCTCACGATGGTGCAGGCGGCACTGAAGGCGGGCACCGCCGACCGGCACTCGGTCTTCGAGGCGTTCACCCGCCGACTGCCCGAGGGGCGGCGCTACGGCGTCGTCGCGGGCATCGGGCGCGTCCTGGACGCAGTGGAGAACTTCCACTTCGACGACGAGATACTCACCTTCCTGCGCGACCAGAACATCGTCGACGGGCCGACGCTCGCCTGGCTGGCGGACTACCGCTTCAGCGGCGACATCTGGGGCTACCCGGAGGGCGAGGTGTACTTCCCGGGCTCGCCGATCCTGCGGGTCGAGGGCTCCTTCGCCGAATGCGTGCTGCTGGAGACGGTGATCCTGTCGATCCTCAATCACGACTCGGCGGTCGCCGCGGCGGCGTCCCGGATGTCGGCGGCGGCGGGCGGGCGCAGGCTGATCGAGATGGGTGCACGACGCACCCATGAACTGTCCGCGGTGGCGTCGGCGCGGGCCGCGTACATCGGCGGCTTCGACGCGACGTCCGATCTGGCGGCCGGGTTCCGCTACCACATCCCGACGGTCGGGACGAGCGCGCACGCGTTCACGCTGCTGCACGACAGCGAGCGCGACGCGTTCCGGGCGCAGGTCGACTCGCTGGGCCGGAAGACGACGCTGCTGGTCGACACGTACGACGTCGCCGAGGCGGTCCGTTCGGCGGTCGAGTTCGCCGGGACCGGGCTGGGGGCCGTCCGGATCGACTCCGGGGACCTGCTGCTCCTCGCGCACCGGGTGCGGCAGCAGCTGGACGCGCTGGGCGCCACCGAGACGAAGATCGTGGTGACGTCGGACCTGGACGAATACGCGATCGCGTCGCTGGCCGTGGCCCCGGTCGACGCGTACGGCGTGGGCACGCAGCTGGTCACCGGCAGCGGGCAGCCGACCTGCTCCATGGTCTACAAACTGGTCGCCCGGGCGAGCTCCGCCGATCCCGCGGAACCGCTGCGGCCTGTTGCGAAGAAGTCGCTGGGGGCGAAGTCCTCGATGGGCGGTCGCAAGTGGGCCGCGCGACGGCTGGACGAGAACGGAGTGGCCGAGGCCGAGGTGGTCGGCACCGGTCCGGTGCCCGACGGGCTGGCCGACCGACAACTGCTGGTCGAGCTGGTCAGGGGTGGTGAGGTGATCGCGCGCGAGTCGCTGGACGCGGCGCGGGAGCGGCATATAGCGGCGCGGCGGGGGCTGCCGATGTCGGCGATCCAGCTGTCCAAGGGCGAGGCGGTGATTCCGACGGAGTTCGTGTGAACGTGCCTCGGCAGGGAAGGCGACGGTCACTGCGCACACCCCCTCCCGCAAGGCGGTCTTTGTCTCTAGGCTCGATTGAGACCGCCCCCCATGTGCCGGCCGGTCTTACCGTTCCGCTCTTCTCCCCCGCTTCTCTCCCCCATCGAAGGACACCCGCCATGCACCGCGCGTTGATCGTCGTGGACGTTCAGAACGACTTCTGCGAGGGCGGCAGCCTCGCGGTGACGGGGGGCGCGGATGTCGCCGCCGCCATCACCGACCTGATCGGTGAGGCCCAGGCCGGATACCGCCATGTGGTCGCCACCCGTGACCACCATGTCGACCCGGGCAGCCATTTCTCCGCACAGCCCGACTTCGAGCACTCCTGGCCTGCGCACTGTGTCGCCGGCACGGAGGGGGTGGGCTTCCACCCCAATTTCGCCCCGGCGGTCGCTTCCGGCGCGATCGACGCGGTGTTCGACAAGGGGGCGTACGCGGCGGCGTACAGCGGCTTCGAGGGGGTCGACGAGAACGGGGTGGGGCTCGCGCAGTGGCTGCGGGACCGGAGGGTCACCGAGGTCGACGTCGTCGGCATCGCCACGGATCACTGTGTGCGGGCGACGGCGCTGGATGCGGTCCGGGAAGGGTTCGCGACGCATGTGCTGCTGGACCTGACCGCGGGGGTCGCCGCCGCGAGCACGGGGCGGGCGCTGGAGCAGCTCCGGGAGGCCGGAGTGGAGCTCTCCGGCAAGCCGGTGGTGTAGGGCGGCGAGAGGTGGTTGCCGGGGTCGCCCGGCGGCCGCGTTGTCCGGCCCGGATCTTGTTCTCAAGCGCCGGACGGGCTCGACGTGGCAGGGCGGGACGCAAGCGCCCTCAGGGCTGGTGGACCGGTACCGGTGGGCGCAGGAGTGCCCGGATGGGGTGCCAGAGTTCCTGGGCGTTCGCCGGTCTCGCTCGCCAGAGCAGGCCGTCCGGGTGGTGCAGCACCGCCGTGATCTCGTCGGGCGTGGGCGGTTCCGCGTTGCCGCGGAGGTAGACCGCCCGGAGGCCCACATTGCGCAGGCGGGTCAGTGCGCGGGCCCGGTTCGCCGCGTGCACCAGCACCCGGACCGGCGTTCCCGGGTCCGTCCCGTCCGCCGGGCCGTTCAGGGTGATCGCGACCACCACACTGCCGTTCGGCAACTTGCTGAATCCTCCGCCTGCCATGCCCTGCACTCCCCCGTGAGACATCGCGTCAATAAGAATCAGAATAAGAGGCACCTAAACACGATTGGCCGCCGCCCGCTAGAGGGCGACGGCCGATCATGCTTTGACCTGCGGTGATGCGGAACTACTTGTGCGAGGCGCCAACCTTGACCGTGATCGTCGAGCCGCTGAGCGGCTCGCTGACGATCGTGATCCGGGTGTTGGTGTCAGCGACCTGCACGCTTCCGGTCTCGTTCTCCGGGTACCAGTAGGTGCCCTTGTGGTCGTCGAAGACCGGGACGCCCGGCTGGGCCTTGATCTTGGTCGCCACGTCGGCCTTGTGCAGCGTGAAGGCGTCGGTCGGCCGCCAGCTGAACGGGGCGTCGAAGGGCTGGATCTTGTTGCGGATGACGGTGCCGTCGGCCCACTTCAGCGGCTTGGCGTGCGCGTCGATCGGCAGGATCAGGCCCTGGCCCGGGTGGGTGGAGACGTTGTTGTCCTTCTGGGACTGGTCCCAGAGCCAGATCAGCAGACCGTTCTGGTACGGGTAGTGCTCGACCCAGTCCGGACGGGTGTTGGAGAAGCCGAAGTTGTACGGGCCGACCCTGAGGGTCTTGTCGTACGAGACGTACTGGCGGTTCTCCGCGATGTAGTACTGCGGGTAGTCCTTCGTGAACGACGCACCGACCCGGGAGAAGCCCTTGGGGGTCCAGCCGTTGTCGTCGCCTTCGGCGTTGTCCGAGAAGAGCACGGCACCGTCGGCGTTGACCGCGATGGTGTCGGCCGCGAAGCCCACGCCGCCCGCGCCGCCGTCGGTGGTGTAGCGGAAGCGGATGTCGATCTTCTTGCCCGCGTAGGCGTCCAGCGAGTACGACAGCTTCTGGTACGTGCCGGAGACGGCGGTCAGCGCCGGCTTGTCGCTGGCGTCACGCGGGATCGCCTTGCCGTCGGCGGTGCCGTCGATCGCGGTCCAGCTGGCGCCACCGTTCTCCGAGACCTCGGTGTAAAGGTAGTCGTAGTCCTTCTCGATGTCCCACCAGCCCGAAAGGTCCAGGGAAGCCTTGGACTTGCCGGTCAGGTCGACCGAGCGGGACAGGGTGTTGTTCAGGTCGTCACCCATGTCGCTCCACCACTGCTTGGCGCCCTCCGCGGGCGTCGTGACAGGAGTGGTGACGGCCTTGTCCGGCAGCGAGACGACGAGCGCCTGCTTGTCCTTGGTGTTGTACTCCGAGACGCCCAGCTTGTGGACCGAGTTCGTCGCGGCCTTGGCCGAGGCGTAGTTGAGCCAGCCCAGCTGCAGCTTGTCCCAGGCGGTCATGTCGCCGGGCATGTCACCGATCTGGTTCTTGCCGGTGCCGAGCCAGGAGCCGGCCGACATCAGGGACCAGAAGCCGACCGAGTTCTCGGCGCGGTTGGTGGTGTCGTAGAGGTCCGGCAGACCGAGGTCGTGACCGTACTCGTGGGCGAAGACACCCAGGCCGCCGTTCTCGGGCTGCGCGGTGTAGTCGCCGACCCACATGCCGGTGTCACCGATCTCGGTGCCGCCGGCCTTGTTCTCGGCCGGGCCGGTCGCACCGACGTTGGTGCCGTACGCGTACCAGCGGTGTGCCCAGATGGCGTTCTTGCCCTCGACGCCGCCGCCCGCGGACTCGTCCTCACCCGCGTGCACGACCTGGAAGTGGTCGATGTAGCCGTCGGGCTCGTTGAAGTTGCCGTCGTTGTCGTAGTCGTAGCGGTCCCACTGGTCGTACTGCGCCAGGTCCGCCTTGATCTGCTCCGGCGTGCGGCCCTTGGCCTTCTGGTCGGCGGCCCAGGCGTTCACGCCGTCCCTGACCATGTCCCAGGCGTTGGCACAGTTGGACGAACCGCAGTAGTTGGAACCGTAACGGGCCTCGTTGTACGGGACCTTGACCCAGTCGGAGACATTGCCGTCGACCGAGTAGCGTCCGGAGGACGTCTTCTCGTAGTACGTCTTCAGCGAGTCCTTGCCGGCGCCCTCACCGAAGTAGAGGTCCTGGAAGTGGGCCTGGTTGTAGTCGGCCTGCCAGGCGGTGCTGTTGTCCTTCGCCGGGTCCGGCTTGGCTATCTTGTTGTGCAGCGGTCCGGGCGTGCCGCCGTACTTCTTGACGGGCGGCTTGGGGCCGTCGCCGTCCGGGTCGAACATGGTCGTGTCGTCGACCTTGTCGCCGAACTCCACCAGGATCGTGAAGATCTTGTCCGTCTTGTCGCGGCCAAGCTCGACGTACTTCTTGTCGTCGAGCTTGACGACCTTGGAGCCGTTGCGCGTCGACACCTTCTTGTCGCCGGACACGACCTGCTCCAGGGCGGCCTGACGCTGTGCGTCCTGCTGCTCGCTGAAGGGGCCCTTCAGGTTGTGGGCGTTGCCCTCGGCCGACGCCGGGTCACGGCGGTCGATGCTGGACGCGCCGACGTCTGACGCCTTGTCATTCGCCTGTGCGGTGGCGAAGGTCGACGCCGTGGCAGCGGTGGCGGCCATGGCCACGACAACCGCCGCGGCGCGGAGCGTCCGTCTCTTAGTGGTCACTTGATGCAGTCCTCCCCGGCGCCCGCGGCTGCGGCCTGGGAGTGATGAGGAGGCCGCGCGCGGATACGCGTCACAAGTGACGCCATTCGACCGGAGTTACACGAGAAAAGACAGACCTTGACTTGAACAGGCCAAGTGCATTATGCGGGAGTGCGGTTCCGTTATGCGGACGTTCACCGAACGGGCGACCGGCGCGCCAATGCTCCCCCTTTGACGCACTGGATGACTCAGTGCGCCCCCTATGCATCGGCACCGTGGGTTAGGTCACGCTTACTAAAGGTTCCGCCAGGGCATCCACCGTCGTAGAGTCGGTTGACAGTGCGACCGCGTTGAGAGACTGCCCCTTCCGATGTCCCGAGGACGGATACCGCCATGCCGCGTCCCACTGCTGCACAGCTCTCCTACGGATCGGTCACCGTCGTCTTCTCGACGCTCGCCATGCTCCTGCTGTCCCGCACAAGTTCGGGCATCGGCATCGCCGTCATCGGCACGGCGGCGCTGGCGCTCGGCCTGCTGGTGGCCGTCACCGTACCCCAGCCGCTGTGGATGAAAACAAGGAATGCGGCGAAGACAGCAAAGACGGCGACCGCGGTTCGCACGAACCACGGCACCGTCGGCGCGGCCGAGGCCATCGAGCTCGACGACGTCCAGCCGGCCAGGATCCCGGCCGCCCGCGCCGCCGATCGGGTGGGCGAGCACTCCCTGCGCCACTGACGACCTCGCCGCGTGCCGCTCGGGCGGACCGTCTGCGGACATCGGCTATGGAGTCGAGACCACCACCGTCTTGGCCGCCTTGTCCTGCAGCCCCTGCCGGTAGGGCTTGTCCGTGAACATCAGCACGATGTTGATCAGCCACCACAGGCACGGGCAGCACAGCAGCGCCGGCAGCCACAGCACCACGGCCCGCAGGAACGCGGTACTGGTGTCCGGCACCCGGCCGTCATTGAGCATCGCGACCCGCAGATTCAGCAGTCGCTTGCCGATGGTGCGGCCGTCCTTGTGCGTGAAGTACGTGTCGTACGCCACGTAGGCCACGAGCCCGATCAGCGACCAGAGCAGCTGACGAGCGCTGTAGGTCTGGTTGAAGGCGTTACTGAAGTTGTCGTAGTTGCTGTTGGCGTTGTTCGACGACACCTCGACCGGGCCGCCGAACGGCAGCGAGATCAGATACAGCGGGATCGAGACGATCAGGAAGTCGATCAGCCGGGCCAGGATCCGCTTGCCGGGCTCGCCGAGCGGCGGCATGCCCGCCAGCGGGTCCGGGCCGCCGTACGGGCCACCGCCGTAGGCCCCGGGCTCATACGGCGGCGGAGGAGGCGGCGGAGCGCTGTCGTAGGGCGAACCCGACGACGGCGGCTGCGGCTCCTGCGGCTTCTTGAGGAACGGGTCGTCCTCGGGAGGCTGGCCGGACGTCGGCTGATCGTTGCTCATGGGGGCAGTGCACCCCGGCCCACGGGTGCCCGCAACGGCTCAGGTGCGTTCGGGGGAACGGGGCACGGAGCGGCCACCGCTCACCCGATGAGCCGTCAGCCGCGCGGGTCGCCCGCGCGGCGTCGCCGTGCTCGTCCTCAGCCCGCCACGAAGGTGTGTGCCGCCTTGTCGTGCCAGCACTGCCGCCACGGGCGGTCGAACAGGCACCACAGGACATTGACCACACCGACGACCAGCAGACCGAGCACGCCGTAGACCAGCCAGCGGCGGAGCGCGGCACCGAAGGCGGGGGTCCCGTGGGACTCGATGTCCCGTACCTCCAGACCGCAGAGTTTCTTGCCGAGCGTACGACCCCACTTCGCGGTCGGCAGGACCTCCAGCAGCACGCCGAGCACCAGGAACGCACCGAGCACCCCGCCGAAAAGCCCGGCCGTGGTGGAGTCCACCAGCCAGACGGTGACCGTCCGGCCGGACAGCTTCGCCGCGTCGATCTTGTCTCCGATGTGGTCCATCGCTTGCGAGACGAGCGGGAAGCCGATCGCGCCGACGAGCGAGCCCAGCACGACCGTGTCGACGAGCCGGGCGGCGAATCGCTTGCCGAGCCCGGCGGGGCGGGCGGCCGCCTGCGCCTGTGCGAGCTGCTGGAAGTGGTCGTTGACCGGGGGCTTCCAGGGCACGACAGGGCCGTCCGGCTGAGCCGCCTGCGCACTGACACGCTGCTGGGACGGCACGGCCTGCTGGGGCTGCCTGGGCCCGAGTTGCTGCTGTTGCGAGGGCTGGGGCTGCGGATGCGCGGCCGACTGGTGGGCCTGCTGCGACCAGGAGGCGGCGCCGCCGCCGGGGCCCGGGGTGAGCGGATTGGCCGGGGCGGGTGCCGGTGCGGGCGCGGGCGCGGCGGCCTGGGCGGGCGCGAGGGCTGGGGCAGGTGCTGCTTCGGAGGGCTGGGGGGCGCTGGTGCCGGGGGGAACCGCGCGGATCGCCATCGTCCCGTCGGCCGGTTCCTGTTCCGCGTGGCGGGGACGGGGCGACCGGCCCCCCTGTCCCGCGGGGCGGATCACGACCGTACCGTCGGCGGGCGGACGCCCCGCCTCACCGCTGCCGCCTCCGGGCTCGGCCGGGCGGTCGGCCCGGATCGCGACCGTTCGCTCGGGGACCTGGCTGTTGCCGCCCCGCATGCCCGGCAGCGCACTGCCCGTGGAGTCCTGCGGCGCGGGCAGGCGCGGGTCCGCGGGGGCCCGGTCGGCGGGGGCCTCGTTTCCCGGTGCCCGGTCCGCAGGGACCTGGCCCGCCGCTCCGGCCCCGCCCGGCTGCCCCGTACCGCCTGTGCCGCCCCAGGACACCCGCCGGTCGTGTTCCCCGCCCAAGCCGGTCTGCCGGGAGGCGTCGGCCTGCCAGACGGACGACGGTTCGGGTCGGTTGCTGTCTTTCGGCTCCTCGTCGAGGAAGACCGGACCGGTTTCGTCCACCGGCGCGTAGGTCGGGCCGGACGCCTGGGCGGGCATCGGTGCCGAAGGCTGCGGCTGCGGTTCGGGCGTTGCCCCTTCGGAGGGCGTCACGGCCGCGGGTTCGCCCTGCTGGGGCGCAGGACGGCTCGTACCGGGAACCCACGAAGTGCCGTTCCAGTACCGGACATATCCGGGAATGGACGGGTCGGGGTAATACCCCTCGCGGGGCCTGTCGTCACCGGGTGCCGGGGTTGGGGCGCTCATCACCGTGGTCCCGTATCTCTTCGAAGCCTCAAGTCAACGGACCACATCTATCAGACAGCCGCGTACCCCCGGGCCGGTCCCGGCGTTTGGTGCACCTTCCGGTCAGGGTGAAGTTCTTTGCGGAAGTCGCGTCATAGGCGGCGGGGAAGGCGCTCTCTCCACGTGCGGGCCGGTCAGGGGACCGGTCCACAGGCACCGAAAGGACGCACTCATGCAGACCGTCGTGGAACGCGAGCTGGAACTCAAGCTGGTCCTGTCGCCGGAGCGGAGCATCCCCGTCGCGGCCCGGCTGACGTACCGCACGGAGGATCCGTACGCCGTGCACGTCACCTTTCACATCGGCTCCGACTTCCCGGTGCACTGGACGTTCGCCCGCGATCTGCTGGTCGAGGGCGTGTTCCGGCCGTGCGGGCAGGGGGACGTGCGGATCTGGCCGGCCGAGACCGAGCGGCGCAACGTCCTCTGCGTGGCGCTGCGCTCGCCCGAAGGCGATGCGCTGCTGGAGGTGTCGGCCGCGGACGTGGCCGCGTGGGTGGAGCGGACGCTGCGGCTGGTGCCGCCCGGCACCGAGACCGAGCGGCTCGGCATCGACGCCGCTCTCGCCGAGCTGCTCGCGCCGTTGCCGGCCGACGACCTGTGGCTGTGCGACCCGTGGCTGAGCGACCCGTGGCCGTCGGACGAGTCGACGGACGGCGAGGTCTGATGCGCGGTCCGTCGGCGGCGTCAGAAGACCTTGCCGGGGTTGAGCAGCCCCAGCGGGTCGAACGCCGCCTTGATGCCCCGGTGCATCTCGACGCTCACCTCGCCGAGTTCGCGGGCCAGCCATTCCTTTTTCAGGACGCCGACGCCGTGTTCGCCGGTGATGGTGCCGCCGAGTTCGAGGCCCAGGGCCATGATCTCGTCGAAGGATTCGCGGGCCCGGCGCGACTCGTCGGCGTCGGTGTGGTCGAAGCAGACGACGGGGTGGGTGTTGCCGTCGCCCGCGTGGGCGCAGACGCCGATGGTGAGGTCGTACTTCTGTGCGATGGCCGCCGTCCCCTCGATCATGGCGCCGAGCCTGGAGCGGGGTACGCACACGTCGTCGATCATCGTGGCCGACGTGACGGCCTCGAGGGCGGTCAGGGACATCCGTCGGGCCTGGAGGAGGAGTTCGGACTCGGCGGCGTCGGCCGCGGGGACCACTTCGGTGGCACCGGCGGTGGTGCAGAGTTCGGCGACGGCGGCGAGGTCGGCAGTGGGGTCCGGGGTGTCGAAGGCGGCGAGGAGCAGCGCTTCGGTGGAGTCGGGGAGACCCATGTGGGCCATCGTGTTGACGGCTTGGACCGTTGTACGGTCCATCAGTTCGAGGAGTGACGGAGTGTGGCCGCGCTCCATGATCCGGCAGACGGCGTCGCAGGCGGCTGTCGCGGACGGGAATTCGGCGGCGAGGACGAGCTGCTGCGGCGGCTGCGGCTTCAGGGCGAGCACGGCGCGGACGACGATGCCGAGGCTGCCCTCGGAGCCGACGAAGAGCCGGGTGAGGTCGTACCCGGCGACGCCCTTCGCTGTCCGGCGGCCGGTCGTCAGGAGGCGCCCGTCGGCGAGGACGACCTCGAGGCCGAGTACGTACTCGGCGGTGACGCCGTACTTCACGCAGCACAGCCCGCCGGACGCGGTGCCGATGTTGCCGCCGATGGTGCACATTTCCCAGCTGGACGGGTCCGGCGGGTAGTGCAGGCCGTGTTCGTTGACCGCGCGGGACAGCACGGCGTTGATGACGCCCGGTTCGACGACGGCGATCCGGTCGACCGGGTCGATCTCCAGGATCCGGTCCATCTTCACCAGGGACAGCACGATGCAGCCGTCGGAGGCGTTGGCCGCGCCCGACAGGCCGGTACGGGCACCCTGCGGGACGACCGGCACACGCAGCGCGGTCGCCGTGCGCATGACGTGCTGGACCTGCTCGACCGTGCGCGGCAGCACCACCACGGCCGGAGCGCCCGCGTCGCAGAAGCTCGCCATGTCGTGGGCGTACGAGGCCGTGACGTCCGGATCGGTGATCAGGGCCTCGGCAGGAAGGCCCGCGCGCAGTCGTTCGAGAAGATCGTCCATGATCCAAGCGTGACACCCGGGGCCAATGGTGTGAACCCGTCTGCGGCAGCAGACGCACAACACGGTGCGATCGTCATACTGACGCAGAGTGATCGGCATGGATGTCATGCCGCAGCAGCCTCCGGAGTCCCTCAAGTCGGATCACGCGCCCCCCTCGTCCGATCCGTACGACTGCCCACCGCAGACGTCGTCGCCCCCCGGCTCCGAGCCGCCGCCCGCCCCGGACCCCGCGGCGCCGGCCGACCTCCCGCCGGTCTCGTTGCACACGACGCTGCGCCGGGCCGCGGTCGGTGCGGTGGCGGCTGCCGTGCTGGTCACGGGTGCGGTCGTGTCCGTACCGGACGAGGAAAAGGACGCCGCGCCACCGCCCGTGCCGGGACCGGTCATGCGCGCCCTGACGGCGACGAACGCGGGCGCCCCCGCCTCCCTCGCCGATCTGACGGCGCTGATCGGGGACCGGCAGAGCTGGGTGGGCACCCATCCGTCCGACGCGCGGTCGTGGGCGGTGCTCGGATCGGCGTACGTGGAGTGGGGGCGGCGTTCCGCGGACGCGGCGTACTACGGGCGGGCGGAGCAGGCGCTGAGGCGCTCGCTGGACGTACAACCGGGTGACCGGGGGAACACGGCGGCCTGGGTGGGGCTGGCAGCGCTCGCCAACGCGCGGCACGACTTCGTGACGGCGGAGAAGTGGGGCGAGACGGTACGGGCGCGGCGGCCGAAGGACTGGACGGCGTACCCGGTCCTGATCGACGCGTACAACGGGCTCGGCCAGTACGCGGCGGCGGGCCGGGCGGTGGAGAAGTTCACGGCGCTCCGCTCGGGCGTACCGGCGCTCTCATGGACGGCGCAGATGTACCGGAACGCGGGCCGGCGCGAGGACGCCCGCGCGGTCGCGCAGGACGCGGCGAACCGGGCCACCACCCCTGCCGAGAAGACGGACTGCCTGTTCCGGCTGGGCGAACTGGCCTGGGAGCGGGGCGAGTCCGAGGAGGCGGTGGCGCAGTACAGCGCGGCCCTGCGGACGGACCGCGCCCACCCTCCGTCGCTCGCCGGCCGGGCGCGGGCGCTGGCGGCCCTGGGCCGTACGCACGAGGCGCAGCGCGACTACCGGGCAGCGCTGTCCCGGCTCCCGAGCCCCGCATACATGCTGGAACTCGGTGAGTTGTACGAGTCGCTGGGGCTGGACGTCGAATCCCGGGGCCAGTACACGAAGCTCCGCAGAACCCTGACCCAGGAGAGCGGCCACGGGGTCGACGAGTCCCTCCTCCTCGGCCGCTTCGAGGCCGACCACGGTGATGTGTCGCGGGCGGTGGAGCTGCTGCGGGCGGAGTGGGGCCGACAGCACCACAGCGCGGCAGTGGCGGACGCACTGGGCTGGGCGCTGTACAGATCGGGCGACTCGCAGAGTGCGCTGGCATACGCGCAACAGGCGGTGGACACGGGTGCTGGGTCGGCCCGGTACGCGTACCACCTGGGCGTGATCGAACAGAGGCTGGGGAACCTCGGCCCGGCCCGCCGCCACCTGGAGGAGGCGCTGCGCACGAACCCCCACTTCAGCCCTCTGGACGCCCCATCGGCCCAGCAGGCCCTGGACCAGCTGGGCGGCACCCCGGCGGGCCACCCGCAGGAGGTGACCCCGGAACCTCCTCAGCAGTCCCCGGAACCGTCCGAGGCCCCGCCCGCGCAGCAGGGCACCCTGGCGGTGGCGGAGACGGACGTGGCGGGGAGCGCGGGAGACGGGGCCTCCGGAACCGTCAAAGACCCCGCCGTCACGTAGGAGCCACCTGGGCTCAGAGGTTGCCGCGCTTCTCCTGCTCGCGCTCGATCGCCTCGAACAGGGCCTTGAAGTTGCCCTTTCCGAAGCCCATCGAGCCGTGGCGTTCGATCATCTCGAAGAAGACCGTCGGGCGGTCCTGGACCGGCTTGGTGAAGATCTGCAGCAGGTATCCGTCCTCGTCGCGGTCGACGAGGATCTTCAGCTCGCGCAGCGTCTCGACCGGTACGCGGGTCTCGCCCGCCCATTCGCCGAGGGTGTCGTAGTACGAGTCGGGGGTGTCCAGGAACTGGACGCCGGCCGCACGCATCGCGCGGACCGACGCGACGATGTCGTTGGTGGCGAGGGCGATGTGCTGGACGCCCGCGCCGCCGTAGAACTCCAGGTACTCGTCGATCTGCGACTTCTTCTTCGCGATCGCCGGTTCGTTGATCGGGAACTTCACCTTCAGGGTGCCGTCGGCGACGACTTTCGACATGAGGGCGGAGTACTCGGTGGCGATGTCGTCGCCCACGAACTCCTTCATGTTGGTGAAGCCCATGACCTTGTTGTAGAAGCCGACCCACTCGTTCATCCGGCCCAGTTCCACATTGCCGACGCAATGGTCGATGGCCTGGAAGGTGCGCTTGGCGGGCGGTTCGACGATCGGGGCCGCGGCCACGAAGCCAGGGAGGTACGGGCCGTCGTAGCCGGAGCGCTCGACGAGGGTGTGGCGGGTCTGGCCGTACGTGGCGATCGCGGCGAGCACCACCGTGCCGTGCTCGTCCTTGACCTCGTGCGGCTCGGTGAGACCCAGGGCGCCGTGCTCGACGGCGTACGCGTATGCCGCCCGTGCGTCGGGGACCTCGATGGCCAGGTCGACCACGCCGTCGCCGTGCTCCGCGACATGGTCGGCCAGGAAGCGGCCGTGGTCGGTGGATGCCTTGATGACGGAGGTGAGGACAAGGCGTGCCGAACCGTTGGTCAGCACGTAACTGGCGGTCTCGCGGCTGCCGTTCTCCGGTCCGGAGTAGGCGACGAGCTTCATGCCGAAGGCGGTCGAGTAGTAGTGCGCGGCCTGCTTGGCATTGCCCACGGCGAAGACGACCGCGTCCATTCCCTTGACCGGGAAGGGGTCGGCCTGCCGGGCGGTGTCAGGGGTGTTGTACAGCGTCTCAGTCATAAAGGAAGGCTCTCCCCGCATCGCAAGGTGCGCAATAGTTCGCGTTTTCGCTGAGCAGTCTGTACACAGGTCTGCTGAGATGGGCGGACTATCTGTACATGGTGACCATGGAGGGACCCGTATGGCGATCGATCATCTGGACGGGCGGCTCATCGTGCTGCTTGCGCGCGAGCCCAGGATCGGGGTGCTGGAAGCGTCGCGTCGGCTCGGGGTGGCCCGCGGCACCGCGCAGGCGCGCCTCGACCGGCTTCAGTCGAATGGAGTCATCCGTGGATTCGGCCCCGATGTCGACCCGGCGGCCCTCGGCTACCCCGTCACCGCCTTCGCCACCCTGGAGATCAAACAGGGCCAAGGCGCCGATGTGCGGGCCCATTTGGACGGCGTTCCGGAAGTTCTGGAGCTGCACACCACCACCGGGCACGGCGACATGCTGTGCCGGCTCGTCGCCCGGTCCAACGCCGACCTTCAGCGGGTGATCGACCGGGTTGTCGGTTTTGATGGCATTGTCCGGGCCTCCACCGCGATCGTCATGGAGAACCCGGTGCCTCTGCGCATCATCCCGCTCGTCGAGCAGGCCGCGGAGGACAGCGACTGAGCCGAGGAGTGACGTGTGAGCTTCTGGGAGTATCTGGGCAATCAGCACCAGCAGCTGCTCACCGACGCGTACCAGCACGTCAGCGCCGTGTTCCAGTGCATGGTCATCGCCACCGCGCTCGGCATCCTGATCGGGCTCGCCACCTATCGCAGCAGCTGGGGCGGTTCGCTGGCCATCACCTCCACGGCTGTCATCCTCACCATCCCGTCCCTCGCCGCGATCGGTCTGCTGATCCCGCTGGTCGGTCTCGGCGTCCCGCCCACCGTGATCACTCTGACGATGTACGGGCTCCTGCCCGTCGTCCGCAACTCCATCGTCGGGCTGCGCGGCGTCGACCCGTCCGTCGTCGACGCGGCGAAGGGCATCGGGATGTCACGGATCGCCAGGCTCTGCAGGGTCGAACTGCCGCTCGCCTGGCCGCCGATCCTCACCGGCATCCGCGTCTCCACGCAGATGCTGATGGGGATCGCCGCCATTGCCGCGTATGCCTCCGGACCCGGACTCGGCAACGAGATCTTCCGCGGCATCGCCTCACTGGGCAGCGCCAACGCGCTCAATCAGGTCCTCGCCGGCACGCTCGGCATCGTCGTCCTCGCTCTGCTCTTCGACGCCGCGTACGTCCTGCTCGGGCGGCTGACCATTTCCAGGGGGATCCGTGCCTGAGACCGACACCGGGGCAGCCGGGACGCCCACCGCCACCTCCGGTGCCACCATCCAGCTGGAGGATCTGACCAAGCTCTACCCGGGCAATCCGAGCCCGGCCGTGGACAACGTCTCGATGGACATCAAGGCCGGTGAGACGGTGATCTTCGTCGGGCCGTCCGGCTGCGGGAAGTCCACCACCCTGAAGATGATCAACCGGCTGATCGAACCGACGTCCGGCCGGATCAGGATCAACGACGAGGATGTCACCCGCATCGACCCGGTGAAGCTGCGTCGCAAGGTCGGGTACGCGATCCAGTCGTCCGGGCTGTTCCCGCACATGACGGTCGCCGAGAACATCGCCCTCGTACCGAAGATGGCCGGCTGGTCGAAGTCGAAGGTGAAGGACCGGGTCGAGGAGATGCTCGATCTGGTCGGTCTCGACCCGAGGGAGTTCCACGGGCGCTATCCGCGGCAGCTGTCCGGCGGACAGCAGCAGCGGGTGGGCGTGGCGCGGGCGCTGGCTGCCGACCCGCCGGTGCTGCTGATGGACGAGCCGTTCGGCGCCGTCGACCCGATCACCCGCGACCACCTCCAGGACGAGCTGATCCGACTGCAGCACGAGCTGCACAAGACGATCGTGTTCGTCACCCACGACTTCGACGAGGCGATCAAGCTGGGCGACCGGATCGCCGTGCTGCGGGAGCGATCGCACATCGCGCAGTTCGACACCCCGGAGGCGATCCTCACCAACCCGGCGGACGATTTCGTCTCCGGATTCGTCGGCGCGGGCGCGGCGCTGAAGCGGCTCAATCTGACCCGCGTACGGGATGTGGGGATCGCCCCGTTCCCCACGGTGACGGTCGACGACCCGCTCCAGTCGATCTTCAACAAGCTGCGCAGCAGCTCGCACAACGAGCTCCTGATGCTGGACCGCAGGAACCGCCCGTACAAGTGGCTGAGGCGCGGCGACCTGATGCGGGCCCGGGGCTCGCTGGCGCGCGCCGGGCAACTGGTCCACGACACGGTGACCCTGGACGCCACACTGCACGACGCGCTGGAGGCCGTACTGCTCGACAGCAGCGGACGGGTGGCGGCGACGGGGCGGCGCGGCGAGTTCATCGGGGTCGTCGACATGGAGACCCTGATGAACTCCGTACATGAGCTCCTGGAGGCCGACCGGCTCACCGCCATCGAGCACCAGCACGATCTGGAGGAGCTGCGCGCCCATCAGACCGAGCAGGAGCTGGAGGGAGGTGCGGGCGCATGAATCCCCCTGACATGAGTCCCCACCGGTCGGTGCCGCCGGGGCCCGGGGAACGCCCGTCGCCGTCCCGGCTGCCGGGCGAGCACGACGCCCAGGACGTCCTCCGCGACGAGGGGGAGGAACCCGCGCCGCCGCCCGCCGCGCCGCGGCGCCGGATCACCTGGCGCAAGCTGGTGCTGATGCCGGCCGCCCTGGCGGTCGTCCTCGCCCTCACCTATCTGTGGATCACCAACGTCCACCTCGACTCGATCGCCAAGAACGCGCTGGCCGGCGGCAATGTGCAGCTGCGCTGGTGGCAGCACGTCAAGCTGACCGCGATCTCCACCTTCTGGGTGCTGATCATCGCCATTCCGCTCGGGATCGCGCTGACCCGGCGCAGGCTGCGGCGGGGCGCCCCGCTGGTCACGGCCCTCGCCAACGTCGGCCAGGCGACCCCGGCGATCGGCCTGCTGGCACTGCTGGTGATCTGGCTGGGCATCGGCCCGTCGACCGCGATCATCGGCATGGTGATCTACGCGGTGCTGCCGGTGTTCTCCAACACCGTGGCCGGTCTCAGGGCGATCGAGCCGAATCTGGTCGAGGCCTCGCGAGGCATCGGCATGTCGGCGATGGGGACGCTCACGAAGGTCGAACTGCCGCTCGCCGTCCCGCTGATCCTGGCGGGGGTACGGACGGCGCTGGTCCTCAATGTCGGCACGGCGACGCTGGCGACGTTCGTCGGCGGCGGCGGGCTGGGGGACCTGATCACGTCGGGCATCCAGACGCAGCGGATGCCGGTGCTGGTGCTCGGTTCCGTGCTGACGGTGGTGCTGGCGCTGCTGGTGGACTGGCTGGCCTCCCTGGTCGAGGTGGCGTTGACGCCGCGCGGTCTGGAGCTGGGGGCGTGAGCGCGGGGAAGGCGGCGGCACGGGGGCTCAGGGCGGCCGGTCTCCTCGGGACCCTGGTGCTGCTCGGGGCGACGCTCGCCGGGTGCGGGCTGAAGAGCGGTTCGCCGATGGTGGACAACGTGGTGCCGGGTTCGGTCGGCCGCGGGCGGCCGCTGGACGGTGCCTCGCTGACCGTCACTTCGAAGAACTTCAGCGAGAACATCATCCTCGGCCAGATGATCGGCCTGGTGTTCAAGGCAGCCGGTGCCGAGGTCCTCGACCGGACGAACCTGCCGGGTTCGATCAGTGCGCGCGAGGCCATCGTCAAGGGCAGCGCCGACGCGATGTACGAGTACACGGGCACCGCCTGGATCACCTACCTCGGCCATGCGAAACCGATCGCCAGCCCGCTGAAGCAGTGGGAGGCGGTCCGGGACGAGGACCGCAAGAACGGGGTGACCTGGCTGCCGCAGTCCACCCTCGACAACACCTACGCGCTGGCGATCAGCAAGAAGAACAACGCGGAGCACCACCTGAGGACGCTCTCCGATGTCGCCGCTCTGTCGAAGATGGACCCGGCGGCGGTGACGCTCTGCGTGGAGAACGAGTTCGCCTCGCGCGACGACGGGCTGCCGGGGATGGAGAAGGCCTACGGGATGTCGATCCCGGCCTCCAACATCAGGAAGATGGACGCCGGGATCATCTACACCCAGGTCTCGAAGTCCAACTCCTGTCTGCTGGGCGAGGTGTACACCACGGACGGACGGATCAAGGCGATGGATCTCGACGTCCTCGTGGACGACAAGCATTTCTTCCCCAACTACAACGCCGCGCCCGTCATCCACACCGCGACCTTCGACAAGTACCCGGTGATCGCCGAGCTGTTGGACCCGGTCAGCAGGCGGCTGACGACCGAGGTCGCGCGGCAGTTGAACGCGAAGGTGGATGTGGACGGGGAGGATCCGCACACGGTGGCGAAGGACTGGCTGATCGCGGAGGGGTTCATCAAGAAGGGGTAGCGGGCAGCCGGGGCCCGACGCCTCCCGGAGTTACAAAGAAGGTGTTGCAAAGAAGCGTTGCAAAGAGACCTTTGCACGCCTACAGTCGAGACATGGCAGCGAATGAAGCCGACGGCGAGAAGCCGCTGGACCCGAACATCCACTTCGTCGACGTCCGCACTCTGCGCGTGCTGGCCCACCCCCTCCGGATCCGTCTGCTCCAGGCCCTGCGGGAGTTCGGCCCCGCGACCGCGTCGAAACTCGGCGACCGGCTCGGCGAGTCCAGCGGCGCCACCAGCTACCACTTGCGGCAACTGGCCGCGCACGGCTTCGTCGAGGACGACCCCACGCTCGGCAAGGGACGCGAACGGTGGTGGCGGACCGTGCACATGGGCACCCGCTTCGACCGCATCGAGGACTTCATCCGCGACCCCGACCCGGAGGTGCGCGGCGCCATCGGAGTCGTCATGCACGAGATCGCCACCACGCACACCCAGGAGCTCAACACCTGGCTCGGCACCATGCACGAATGGCCCGAGGAGTGGCTGCGCGGCTGGGACGTCAGCGACTTCAAGGTGCGGCTCACCCCGGAGCTCTCACTGGAGCTGGCCGAGAAGATCCACGACCTGATCGACAGCTACCGCGACCGGGTCCCCGAAGACACCGAGGGTTCGGCCGTCGTCCGCACCCATCTGCACATCTTCCCGCGCCGCACCGACTGAGAGGAATCCACCATGCACCCCGACACGCACCTGACGCTGCAGCGGCTCCGCAGCACCGAACTGCACCGGCAGGCCGATGAGTTCCGCATGGCACGTACGGTGCGGGCGCCGCGCCGCAGCCTGCGTACACAGCTGGGCTGGGGACTGGTCGAGCTGGGCCTGCGCGTCCTGCCGGACCGGCACGCCCTCTCCACGTCCTCCCCTCGCGCGGTTTAGCCATGGCCGGGGGAACCGCAAGCCGCTCGCCGCGCTTCTCGCGGCCAACTTCATATCCACCGCGGGCACTTCGCTCACCCTGATCGGGGTCCCGTGGTTCGTCCTGCAGACCACGGGCAGCGCCGGCCGGGCCGGCGTCGTCGCCTTCTGCGCCACACTGACGGTCATCATCTCCGCGGTCATCGGCGGGCCCGTCATCGACCGGATCGGACGGCGCAGGATCTCCATCGCCACCGACACCGTCTGCGCACTCGCCATCGCCACCATTCCACTGCTCCACTACGCCGGGGCGCTCGAATTCTGGATGCTCTGCGCCCTGATGGCTCTGAACGGACTCGTCCACACCCCTGGCAACACCGCGCGTTATGTCCTGCTGCCGGACCTCGCCGAACACGCCGGGACCACGGTCACCCGCGCCGCCAGCCTCTTCGACGCCGCCTCGCGCGGCGCCAGGATGACCGGCGCGGCACTGGCCGGGGTGCTGATCGCGCTCGTCGGCGCGGAGACCGTGCTGCTGCTGGACGCAGCGACCTTCGGCGCGTCCGCGCTGCTCATCGCGGCAGGCGTGCGAGGGGTACGGGCGGCCGAGCCGCGAAAGGCGGCGGCACCGGCCTCACTGCGCACGTACAGCCATGAACTGCGCGAGGGATACGCCTACTTGTTCTCCAACCGGCTGCTGCTGGCCGTCGTGGTGATGGTGCTCTTCATGAACGGCGTCGATCAGGGCTGGAGCGACGTACTGCTCCCGGTGCACGCCGAGCGCGAACTGGGTGGAGCACCCCAACTCGGCCTGCTCACCGCACTCTTCGGGGCAGGCGGGCTGCTGGCGGGGCTGCTCGTGGAGAGCATCGGGGCGGACAGTGCGCTCCTGGCGCTGGGTGCGGTCTACGCGCTGGCGACGGTGAGCCCGATGATCTTCCCGGTATGGCGCACGATGGACGACCGGCCGCCCGTGGAGGAGCGTCCGGAGGCGAAGGCCGACGCCGCCCGCCTCTAGGACGTGTCCGGCTCGCCCTGCGTCAGCAGCTCGGAACCTTGGCCCCCTTGTCCAGGGCCGTGAGCGAGGACACCGCGCTCTTCAGTGTGGTGACCGGGATCAGCTTGAGCCCCTTGGGAAGTTCGGCGCCCGCCGCCTTGCACTCGGCCTTCGGTACGAGGAAGACAGTGGCGCCGTCGCGCCGGGCGGCCTGGGTCTTCATCGACACGCCACCGACCGCGCCGACCGTGCCGTCCGCCTCGATCGTGCCCGTGCCGGCAACGGTGCGGCCACCGGTGAGATCCCCGCCGGAACCGTTGCCGTTGAGCTTGTCGACGATGCCGAGCGCGAAGAAGAGACCGGCACTGGGCCCGCCCACATCGGCGAGGTGCAGGGTCACGTCCACCGATCCGGGCGCCTTGCCGAGGTACCCCAGGGCCGCGTCCACGGCGGAGTTCTGCGACTTCTTCATGTCCTCGAGGTTGTGCTTCTCGATCTCCTTCTCGGAGCCGCCGGTCGGGTAGACCGATTCGCGGGGCAGGATCGCCCGGTCGGTCCGGAACCAGCCGTCGATCACGTCGCCGATGCCGACGTCGGCGGTCGGCCCGGTCGCGACGATGGTCGTCATCCGCAGCTGACCGCTGGTGGGGTGGGTCGGCGCGCCCTTGATGCTGATCACGGGCGTGCCCCGGACGTCCCCGAGTACGTTCGCGGTCGTGCCCGGCTGCGCCACGGTGAACGGCAACGGCGCGAGGGCGGCGACGCCGAAGAGGGCGGCTACGGGCAGGGCGCACAGGGCGAGGGCGCGGGGGCGCGAGAGACGAGTGAGCACCCTCCCAATCTAACCTGGCCGGGTTCATCCGCCCGGCCGGTCCGGGGAGGGGCGGGCCCACCCGCCCGGCCGGTGGCCCACCCGCCCGGCCGGTTCGCCCTCGGGCTCCGGACGGGTTCGGCAGGCCGCCCCGGAGCACGGACACAGCCCGCCCGAACATGATCCGGCCCGTCCGGCGGCGGGGGACGAAGCGGCCACCGGACGACCGCGGTACTACCGCAACGCGTCCGCGACCTCGCGCGCCGCGTCGACGACCCGCGGGCCGACCCGCTCCGGTATCGCGTCCGCCAGCATCACCACCCCCACGCTGCCCTCCACCCCGGTGACCCCGATCAGGGCCGCCGCCGCGCCGCTCGCGCCCGCTTCCAGCTCACCGTGCGTGAGCGTGAACGCGGGCTCGGGCACCGGCTTCGCCCGCGCAGCCAGGATCGCCCGGCCCGCGGCGCCCTTGTCGAGCGGATGACGGAAGCCGGCCCGGTAGGCCACGTGATAGTCGGTCCAGGTCGGTTCGACGACGGCAACCGCCAGCGCATCGCTGCCGTCGACCAGCGTCAGGTGGGCGGTGGCTCCGATGTCCTCGGCCAGGGACCGCAGCGCGGGCAGCGCAGCCTCCCGTACCAGCGGGTGCACCTGGCGGCCCAGGCGCAGCACGCCGAGTCCCACCCTGGCCCTGCCGCCCAAGTCGCGGCGCACCAGGGCGTGTTGCTCCAGCGTGGCCAGCAGCCGGTAGACGACGGTCCGGTTGACGCCGAGTTTGTTGGACAACTCGGTGACGGTCAGCCCGTGGTCGGTGTCGGCGAGCAGCTTGAGGACACGCAGTCCCCGGTCGAGCGTCTGGGAGGTCTCCGCGGTCACGACGCCCTCTCCTCTTCGGTGAGTGGCGGCACCCTCACGAAGGTTGCGTCGCCGGTCCCAGCGGCGACGCACAGAGAGGCCGCCGGCGGCCAAGGCACCGGCTGCGCTCCGCGGCGGCGCTGCCACGGGGCGTTCACTTTTCGGGGACAGTAGCGAGCCAGTCCGCTCAGCGGAAGACCTCGTTCAGAATCCGGGCACATACGGAAGAGCGGCTGCGCCGCAGAAGCGTAAGCGCCGGTCAGCGCGGCGCCGGCCGGATCCGGAAGATCTACGCGCGTTCACGTCGACCGACGCCAGGCGGTCAGTCCGCGGACCGGCGGGCCTGGTACGTCTCGCGCAGGACCGACCAGGCGTCCGCCACCGGACCCACGTGCCCGAGCTTGTCGGGGTTGAGCACCGTGCGGATGGTCTGGATCTGTCCGTCGAGGACGTCGAGCGTCCAGGTGTTGATGACCCTGCCGTCCCGGTCGCGGAAAATCGCACCCGGCTGGCCGTTCACCTCATGCGGCTCCACAACGCCGCCGATCCGGGCGAACGGCGCGACGAGCGCGGCGAGCAGCCGGGCCACCTTCTCGGCGCCGATGACGCCCGTGCCCCACAGCGGGGCCTTGCCGCCGCTGTCGCCGACCATCTGCACGTCGGCGGCGAGGAGTTCGCGCAGCCCGTCGACGTCCCCTTCCCGGAAGGCCTCGAAGAACCGCTCGGTGAGTGCCTCACGTTCCTTCCGGTCGGCCTCGAACCGGGCGCGCCCTGCGTCCATGTGGCGGCGGGCGCGCACCGCGAGCTGACGGCACGCCGCCTCCGAACGCCCCACCGCCGACGCGACCTCCGGGTACCCGAACCCGAACACCTCCCGCAGCACGAACACCGCACGCTCCAGCGGGCTGAGCCGCTCCAGCAGCAACAGCGCCGCCATCGACACCGAGTCGGCCAGCTCCGCGGAGCGCTCCGGATCCTCGTAGGGATCGGTCAGCAGCGGCTCGGGGAACCACGCCCC
The DNA here is from genome assembly GCF_040683105.1 of Streptomyces sp. NPDC051020. Lineage (NCBI taxonomy): Bacteria > Bacillati > Actinomycetota > Actinomycetes > Kitasatosporales > Streptomycetaceae > Streptomyces > Streptomyces sp. NPDC051020. Next base: position 77,710 of record NZ_JBFBCG010000030.1, read on the forward strand.
GACGTACTCCTCCCGCCGCACCCGGGCCGAGCGCAGCACGTCGACCGACACCCGGGTCACCACAGCCGACAGGAATGCCCTGGCCGAGACCGGCTGCGTAGGCGAGCCCTCGTAGCGCAGCCAGGTCTCCTGGACCGCGTCCTCGGCCTCGCTCACGCTGCCCAGGATCCGGTAGGCGATCGAGAACAGCAGCGGCCGCAGTTCCTCGAACTCCTCTGCCCGGGTCACGCCAGGTCCTGCTTGAAGCCCTGCCGCCACGACGGGTAGCGCAGCTGCCACCCGAGCTCCCGCTTGGCCTTGGCATTGGAGAAGCCGCGCCCCTCGGTCATCATCACCACGGCCACCTCCCCGGCCAGCAGCCGGGCCAGCCAGATCGGGACCCGCATCGGCCGCTTCGCCCCCGCACACGCCGCCAGGAACGGCAGCCACTCGGCGGCCGGGGCCGGCTCGTCGTCGACGATGTTGAACACGCCCCTCGCCTTCTGCTCCACGGCCAGGACGGTGGCGCTCGCCGCGTCGTCGAGATGCACCCACGAGCTGTAGCCGGTGGCGCGCCCCACCAGTGGGAACTGCCGCTTCCGGATCAACTCGACCTGGTCGTCGGTGGCGCCCGGCCCGTAGAGCCCGCCGTAGCGCAGGACCGCGCCGCCGGCTCCCACGACCCTCTCCTCGAGGTGGCGGATCGCCGCCATGCCGGGGGCCGCGGACGTACCTGCCATCAGGTCCAGCGGGTCCTCCTCGGTCTTCACCCAGCCGCCCTCACGGATGCCGTTGCAGTTCGCATACCCCTGCGCGACGACGTGGGACACGCCGGTCGCCTGAGCGGCGGAAAGCAGGTGGTCCGTCCCCTCGTTACGCAGCCGGTTGGTGGTGGCGAACCAGCGGTCCATGTGCTTCATGTCGGGCTTGCCCGCGATGGCGGTCATCTGATGCACGATCGTGTCCGGCTGCGCCTGGGCCACCGCCTCGCCGACCGATGCCGCGTCCAGGCCGTCCATGACGACGCCGTCCGCGCCCAGCCGCTGCAGCAGGCCCAGCTTGGTCGCGGTCGTCGTCGTCGCCGTCACCTGGTGCCCCCGCGCCACCAGCTGCGGCACCAGCCGCCGCCCGAGAACACCGGTCCCCCCTGCCACGAATACCCGCATGATCATCACCTTTCTGACCAGAACCTGTCTGTGGAAACCGAGACGAGACAACCCGCCCGCCTGTGACACGAGAGGCAATCCCGCGATCGGCACCGTGCGGTGGGCCGGTGGACCTGCAACACCCCGCGCCCGCCGGTTGGCGGCCGGCACCAGGGACGGGTTTTCCAGGTCCGGCCGGTGAGTGGCCGGGCCCGCCGATGTGCCCATGTCTCCGTCGCCCGTGGTGAACACCGCCGGGGCCGTAGCGTCAAAGGCCCCGGCGGCGGCGTGTGCCGGGCTTCGCCGCGGGCGAGGTGGTGGCTGGTTCGCACCCCCCGCCCGCGGTGCGGAGCTGGTGACGATCCGCGCCGGCCGGATCGATGACTATGCCGTCTGCGCCGTCCAGGACCGGAGCTTCTCTGAACCACTCCCTGTACCACGACCGCTACCGGCGCACCCGGGACGGCTGGAAGTTCACCGAACGCCGCTACGAGGTCAGGTACTTCGACACCTCCCCGCTGGCGGGCTCGGCACCCCACCCAGCGCCCGGGTCCGTCCGCGAGTCGTGACCGTCGCGGCACTAGTGCCGCGACCGGCAAGGTTTGCCCGTCAAGGAGCGGCGGCCGGTGCGTGTGATCGCAAGGCAGCCGGAAGCCCTTGGATGGGGCCTCCCCTGCTCGAACGAAGCTGAGAGCTTGGGGAAGGAGCTACCTGGGCTTTTGGCCAACGCCGCGAGCGCGCGTGCCGGCCGCCGCGACGGGGCAACCCTTGCCGGTCGCGGCACTAGAGATCAACTACCCGTTTTCCCACCAGGAGCGACCCAGCATGTCAACCATGACCACACTCAGCGAGCTGACCGGCGACTACGTGCTCGACACCACCCGTACGCGGGTCGGCTTCGTCGCCCGGCACGCGATGGCCACCAGGGTGCGTGGCCAGTTCGATGAATTCGAGGGCAGTGCGCACTTCGACGGCGACGACCCGTCGAAGTCCAGTGTCCGGCTCACCATCCAGGCGAAGAGCATCAAGACCCGCGACCAGCGGCGTGACGACCACCTGCGCGGCACGTTCCCGGACACGGACCACCACCCCACCCTCGTCTTCACCTCGACCACGGTGCGACAGCTCACCGACACCGGCTTCAGGGTCACCGGTGACCTGGCCATCCGCGGTGTGACCAAGCCGGTCACCGTGGACTTCGAGCTGACCGGCGCCGAGAACGACCCACGGGGCGGCACTCGGGTCAATTTCAAGGGCGGCGTCACGATCGACCGCAACCACTGGGGCGTGAACTGGAATGCCGCGACCAGACTTCTGGTCAGCGCGAAGGTGACGCTTGAGCTCGACATCACCGCGATCCGGCGGACCTGACACCTCCTCTGCGGGGCCGGAGGGTACGCCCACGCTCTGGTGGTTGGCCGGAAGGGTGGAGGTCATGAGGATCACCGCAGCCGGGACCTGCCGAAGTTCGGATCTTCATGGCCCAGGCGCTGGAACCCGTCAGGAGTGGGGCCGAAGGAGACGTCGGGGTTCGTGGTGGGCGGGGCGACCCGGGACGGGCGACGCCGAGAGCCTGCGCCGCGGCGCGAAGGGGGAGACGCGCGTCACATTCGTCCACGTCACAGCTCGCCGGGCTGTCTCGTCCCAAAGGCATATCCGCCCACAACCGTAAGGGAGTTGCACCGCTCCCTGGACGAGGCTGCCCGTCGGCCACCCAGTCCCAGGATCGACCCCCGCCTCGTCCCTCACGGCTGTAACCGTCACCGCAGAAAGAATGGAAGGACATCATGAGCAAGGTCTGGTTCGTCACCGGTTCGTCCCGCGGCCTGGGCCGCAACTTCGTCGAGGCCGCCCTGTCCCGCGGCGACAAGGTGGCGGCGACCGCCCGGAACCCCGAACACCTTGATGAGCTGGTCGCCGCCTATGGCGAGGCGGTGCTCCCGCTTGAGCTGGACGTGACCGACAAGGCCGCCGTCCACGACAGCGTGAAGCGGGCCAAGGAGCACTTCGGCCGCCTCGACGTCATCGTGAACAACGCGGGCTACGGCCTGTCCGGCGCTGTGGAGGAGCTGTCCGAGCAGGAATTGCGGGACCAGCTGGAGACCAACCTGTTCGGCCCGGTGCGGGTCGTCCAGGCCGCGCTGCCCCACCTGCGCGAGCAGGGCGGAGGGCACATCATTCAGATCTCCTCGGTCGCCGGCGTCTCCGGATTTCCGCTCGGCGGCGGATACTGCGCCTCCAAGTGGGCCCTGGAAGGCCTGAGCGAATCCCTCGCCCAGGAGGTCGCCGGTTTCGGCATCAAGGTGACCCTGGTCGAGCCCGGCTCGTATGCCACCGACGGGCTCGCCTCCGCCGTCCACGCCCCGGCCGACCCGCTCTACGACGGTCTCCGCGAGAGCTTCGCCGCGTTCGCGAAGACGCTCGACTTCGGCGACCCGGCTGCCGCAGGCCGGGCACTCCTCAAGATCGTCGACTCCGAGAACCCGCCCCTGCGCGTGTTCTTCGGCACCCAGGGCAACCAGATCGTCCAGCAGGTCTACACCGACCGGCTCAAGACCTGGGCCGACTGGCAGGACCTCTCGCTGGAGGCTCACGGACAAACCCCGGCGGCCTGACCCGGCGACCGGACGACGCCGGCCCGGCACGAGGACCTCTGTCCCCGTACCGGGCCGGCACCTGACACGAGCGGACTCACCTCATCCGGGTGGCCCACTCCTGCACCTTCTTGATCCGCTGCTGGATCTGCCCCGCCGTCGCCTCAGCGCTCGGCGGCCCTCCACAGACCCGCCGCAGCTCGGTGTGGATCACCCCGTGCGGCTTGCCGCTCTGGTGCGTGTACGCCGACACCATCGTGTTGAGCTGCTTGCGCAGCCCCAGCAGCTGCTTGTGCGTGACCACCGGCCGGGCCTCCGCCGGCTTCTCCAGCAGATCGGCCTCCCCGGCCGGCTTCTGCCTGCTGTGCGCGATCTGCCGGGTCTGCCGCTTCTGCAGCAGCAACTGCACCTGGTCGGGTTCGAGCAGCCCGGGAATCCCCAGATAGTCCTGCTCCTCCTCGCTGCCCGGGTGCGCCTGCATGCCGAACTCGGCGCCGTCGTACAGCACCCGGTCGAAGACCGCGTCGGACTCCAGCGCCTCGAACGGCAGCTGGTCCTCGGTCTCCTCGTCCTCCAGGCGTTCCGCGTCGGCGAGGAGCTTGTCCTCCTCGGAGAACGGGTTCTCCTCGTCGCTGCCCTTCTTGGGCTTGTCGAGGACGTGGTCCCGCTCGACCTCCATCTCGTTGGCGAAGTCGAGGAGCATCGGGATGGTCGGCACGAAGACGGAAGCGGTCTCGCCGCGCCTGCGCGAGCGCACGAAGCGCCCGACGGCCTGGGCGAAGAAGAGCGGGGTCGAGATGGTGGTGGCGTACACACCGACCGCGAGACGCGGCACGTCGACGCCCTCCGACACCATCCGGACCGCGACCATCCACCGCGAGTCGTCCTCGCTGAACTTGTCGATCTTCTTCGACGCGGCCTTCTCGTCGGAGAGGACCACGGTCGCCTTCTCGCCGGTGACCTTCTTGAGGATCTTGGCGTACTCGCGCGCGGACTCCTGGTCGGTGGCGATCACGAGCCCGCCGGCATCCGGAATGCCCTTGCGCACTTCGGTCAGCCGCTTGTCGGCGGCGGCCAGCACATTGGGGATCCAGTCCCCGGTCGGCGACAGCGCGGTCCGCCACGCCTGGCCGATGGCGTCCTTGGTCATCGGCTCGCCGAGCCGCGCGGCGATCTCGTCCCCGGCCTTGGTGCGCCAGCGCATGTTGCCGCTGTAGCTGAGGAAGATCACGGGGCGGACGACGCCGTCGGCGAGCGCGTTCCCGTAGCCGTAGGTGTAGTCGGCGGAGGAGCGCCGGATGCCGTCGTTGCCCTCCTCGTACACGACGAACGGGATCGGGTTGGTGTCGGACCGGAACGGCGTACCGGTGAGCGCGAGCCGCCGGGTCGCCGGGTCGAACGCCTCCTGACACGCCTCGCCCCAGGACTTCGAGTCACCGGCGTGGTGGATCTCGTCCAGGATCACGAGGGTCTTGCGCTGCTCGCACCGGTTGCGGTGCAGCATCGGCCGGACGCCGACGCCCGCGTAGGTGACCGCGACGCCGTCGTACTCCCTGCTCAGCGGACCGGCGCTGTACTCGGGGTCGAGCTTGATGCCTATCCGGGCCGCGGCCTCGGCCCACTGCTTCTTCAGATGCTCGGTCGGCGCGACGACGGTGACCTGCTGCACGACGTGGTGGTGCAGCAGCCATGACGCGAGGGTCAGCGCGAAGGTGGTCTTCCCCGCGCCGGGGGTGGCGACCGCGAGGAAGTCGCGCGGCTGCTCCTGGATGTACTTCTCCATGGCGCCCTGCTGCCAGGCTCGCAGCTTGCCGGCCGTGCCCCAGGGGGCGCGGCCGGGGAAGGCGGGTGAGAGGTGGTGGGAGGCGGTAGTAGTCACGGTCTCCGGTTCGGGGCTCTCGGGTACGTGGGGCGCTGTCCGTACGGGCCGGGAGGGGCTCGTACGCGATACGACAACCGGGCCACCTTACCGGGGGGCCGACCGGAACCCTGTATGGACGAGCGGTGGTTCGGGCCCGCTGAGACCCTCTTCACAGGTCGGTCCTACGCGGCGAATCCGGGAAGCCGTTCCGCGATCCTGGGCATGTCGAGGGCCCCCTGGCACACGTCCAGCACGAACTTCTCGGCCTCGTCGACATCGAAATCCGCACTCAGCCGGTGCCCATTGATGTGCAGGAAGACCCAGGTGGCATACCAGGCGATGCGCTTGTTGCCATCGACGAGCGCGTGGTTGCGCGCGAGGGACTCCATGAGTGCTGCGGCCTTCTGCCACACGTCCGGATAGGCGTCCTGGCCGAAGACGCTCGCCTGCGGGCGGGCGAGTGCCGAATCGAGCAGCCCGTAGTCGCGCACCTCGGCAGCTCCGAGGCGCTCGGCGAGGTTGAGCAGCTCGGGAAGTGTCAGGTACTTCATCAGGCGAGCCTCCGATTGAGCTCCTCACTCACCTTCAGCACGTGGTCCGCCGCCTCGTTGAAGAGGCGCGAGTGTTCATTTATGGCGGTGATCACCGCGTCGTGCGCGAAGGACTGCATGCTCCGCCCTTCCGACTCGGCACGCGCGCGCAGTGCGTCCAGCTCTTCTTCGGTGAACCGCAGATTCAGACCAGCCATGCACGGATGGTACCGCGCGGTACCACACGGTGCTAAGGCTTTGTCCGAACCCTCGTAGCCACCCACGCCCCCACCAGCGCCACCCCCGCCATCGGCAGGAAGACCACTGCGAACGCCCCCGGATGGGACCCAGAAGCACCCGCCCCCACCGCCTCGTGCACAGCCCCCACCGCGCCGCCGCCGAGCGCCGCGAAGGCCGCCCCGCCCGCGGCCAGCAGCAGCACGTTCGACAGCCCGTCGGAGATCTGGAGAGCGGCCGAGTTCGCCCCCGCCTCCTCCGGCGCCGACAGCTTCAGCAACAGCACGCTCGTCGAAGCGAGCACCATGCCCATGCCGAAGCACCCGAAGGCCCAGGCCACGGCGACGGTCCAGACCGGCACCGAGTCGATCAGCACGGACGGCGCGGCCGCGATCGCCGCGGCGACCAGCACCATGCCGCCCACCATCAACCGCTCCCGGTACGGCTCCAGGCGCGGCCGGGCCTGTACGTACGAGCCGAGCGCCCAGGTCCCGCCCCCGGCCGCGAGCGACAGCCCGGCCAGCGTGGGGCTCAGCCCGCGCTGGGTCACCAGCATCAGCGGTACGAACGACTCGGCGGCGATGAACGACCCGGCCGCGACCCCGCGCAGCAGCACCACCGAGGGCAGCCCGCGCGCCGCCCGGCCCGTGCCCGGGGGCAGCAGTCCGCGCACGGCGGGGACGAGCAGCCCGAACCCGACGACCGCCGGAAGCAGCGCGAACCAGTTCCGCTCCTGCCCGGCGTACTGGAGCAGCCCCGCCCCCAGCGAGATCCCGAGCGCGAGAAGGATGCGGCGCCGGTCGTACGGCTCGACGGGCGCCGTCGGATCGGCCGGCCCCGAAGCCCGGCGCCGGATCGCGGGCAGCGCGAGCGCCAGCGGGAACACCACGAGCACGGGGATGCCGATGAAGACCCACCGCCACCCCAGGTGCTCGGTCACGCTCCCGGCGGCGAGCGGCCCGACGACGGACGGGATCACCCAGCTCGCCGCGAACGCGGCCATGATCGACGGCCGCAGATGCTCCGGATACGCCCGGCTGATCACCACGTACAACGCCACGATCACCAGCCCGCCGCCGAGCCCCTGCACGGCCCGCCCGGCGATGAACATCCACATGCTGCCCGCCGTCCCCGACAGCAGCAGACCGGCCCCGAAGGCACCGATCCCGGTGGCGAGCGGCGCCAGCGGCCCGCGCCGGTCCGCCCACTGCCCGGAGAGCACCATGGCGAAGAGGCTGGTCGTGAAGTACGCGGAGAAAGCGAACGCGTACAACGGAATGCCATGCAGCTCACGGGCGGCGACCGGCATCGCGGTCCCCACGGCGGTCGCCTCGAAGGCGATCAGGAACACGACGGAGACGATGCCGATGCTGAGCGCCCGATAGGTCCGGCCGAGCACCCCTTCGGACTCGGCGACGACGGAAGCGTCCACAGCACGGGGCGAGACATCGGCGTCACGCGGTTCGAGGGCAGCCATGAGCCCAAGAGTAAGGGGCAAGATCCGCTCTCGGCCCTGTCGTGAGGCGGTCGTCCACTCCTCCCTTGGTCGTAGGACCGGGCGCCGGGCATGAACTCGGTATGGCAGTCGCATTGCGGCGCGGCCCGCACCGTTGGGCCCACCTCGCGTGGCCCCTACGGTCGGACCACAAGGACGAACACCCGGCCGTGTGCCCGAGAGGCTCAGGGGCTCGACTGCAACTCGAGTTCCACCGGGTCGAATTCGGTCATGGTCTCCAGCGGTTCCGGCCGGTCGGGCGGAAGACCGAAGCGGAAACGGCCGCCCCCACCGTGCGGGCGGCCGTTTCGCTGTGCCAGGTGCCGGTTCACACCGGGTCCAGGGAGGGTTTCGCCTTCAGCCCTCCGTCGTTCTCGCAGCCCAGTTCCTTCGCCATGGCCAGGGCGAAGGAGTGGGCGACGGTCGCATAGGCGTCCTTCAGCGCCTTGGGATCGCCCTCGGGTTCCGTGGGCATGCCGCCACGCTCGACGCCGATGTCGATATGGGCCGGGCCGGAACCGGGCACCTTTCCGCTGCGGCAGGCGAACCGGAGGAACGCGCCGTCCGGCGCGGCCAGCGCCCGCTCCCCCATGTCCAGCACGCTGAACTTCGCCGCCGGATCGTCCACGGGTGCGCTGCTGAACAGCTGCCAGGTGATACGGAGCTCGTCCCGGGCCGTGTACACGCGGCAGACCTCCCCATCACCGTTGACGGAGGACGTGAACCCCTCAGTCAGCTCCTTCGCGGCATGGGCGACCGTGGACGTCTCGCCCGACGCCTCGAACCGCGAGGAACCGGTGATCGTCTTCAGCGCCTCGGCCGCGCCGGGGGACACGGCGGAACCACCGCAGAGAGCGCCGGCTGCCACCGTCGCGTCCGGCTCCTTCACGGCCCCGTCGCCCCCTCCCGAGCAGCCTGCGGCCCCGAGGAGCAGGGAGCCGGTCAGGGCCGCCCCGAGAAGGCCCGTACGCCGGGTCCTACGACTGATCACCATCTGCTCCTTCTGTCTTCATCGGCCCTCCCACCGGGCTCAGCCGGTCTCCGGGTCGTTGCCCTGCTGGTTCTCGCGGTCGTTGCCCGTCGCGTAGCCGATCCTCATGGACTCCTTCAGGTCCTGTCCGAACTCGCTGTCTGAGGTCACGCCGTGCTGTCGCATGAACTCCTCCATCGGGGACTCGGCCAGACTCTCGCCAGAAGAGTAGATCTTGGTCTTCTCCTCCCGGGTGAGTTCTTCGACCTTCTCCTTGTGCTCGTCCACGGAGTTGTCGGAGATGTCGCCGACCACCTGGCCGATGACCTGTTCGAGGGCACCAGCGGCCGTGTCGGTAGCCAGCGGAATGAGGACCGCCGCCGTGCCCACGGCCGCGGTCGCGGGCAGGAAGGCGACGCCCGCGGCCACACCGGCCACGGCACCGAATTCGACCCACCCCGCCCGCTTGGCCACCGCCTTCTCGTAGTCCTCGTGGGTCTTGAGGTTCGTGGCCTCGACCTGGTCGGCCCGGGACTGATCGAGCATGCCCTGCACCTCGGAACCCGTGTGCACGGTCGTCCTGGCCGCGCCGGTGTCGATCTGCCCGTCGGCGCCCACCTGGCCTTCCAGCACGCTGCGGGTATAGACCTGCTCCGCCGCCGACACCGTCGCGTAGGCGTCCGGGTGCTGGCCCAGGGTGCTGAGGAAGCCCCGGACGACGCTCCGGCCGTTCTCGTCCTGGGTGTCCGCGAAGTCGATGTGGCCGTCAGGGTTCTTGCCCGGCGCGAAGGGGCTGTTGGCGTCGTTCTTCTCCAGCGCCCAGTTGATGTCGTCGATGTAGCCGGCGCCCATGGTGCCCAGGCTGTCGGCCATCGCCTCGTGCTCCTTGAGCAGGCCGGCGTCCGCTCCGTACTTCTCCATGACCTGCTGCATGACCGCGGCGTTGTCCGCGTCCCGCACCACGCCCGCGTCCGGGTCCCCGGCCGGGTAGCCGAGGGTCGCGGCCTCCAGGGCGTGACCCAAGGCGTCGGGCATCTGGTCGAGCGATGCCTTGAGCTCGTTCTGGTCAAGGGAGTTGACGTCCGGGAAGGACTCCCACTTCTCGTTCCCGAAGAAGTCGAGGTAGTTGTCGATCCCCTTGCCGAGGTCGGCCTTGGCACCGTGGTTGACCGTGCCGTCCTCGTTGTACGCGGTCGGCTCGTCGGTGAAGAACTTCTTCGCCGCCTCCGGGCTGTTGCCGAGCGCCTCCAGCATGGCGGTGGCCGGGTCGTAGCCCGCCCCATTCACACCGGATGGGTTGAACGGGTTCTTGAACGGACTGTTCACCACCTTGTTGTCGGCGAACATGTACGGGTCCTTCTGGTGCAGCTGCGCCACGTGCTCGGCAATCGGGTTGAGAAACTTTGCGTCGTAGTTCCCGTACCGCATGATCCCGCCGAGCAGCTGATAGCCGAACGGCCCGTTGTAGTCGTGCTTCGCGAGCGGGATGCGTTCCGTGCCCATCTTGCGCAGCTCGGGCCCCCACTTCTCGGTGAACTCCTTGTCGTGGGAAGCCGTGGCCAGGTTGAGGCCCAGGTTCTTCTGGAGTTCCTGGACGTCCTTGAGCCGCTGCTTGTCTTCCTTGCCGTACTCATACGTGTCCGTGGAGAGCTGTCCGAAGAACTGCAGCGACTTCTCCGGGCCGAGCTTCTCGTAGAAGGACTTCGAGAACTCCACGGAATTGCTGTTGTCTTTCAGCAGTTCGTTGAGGGCCTGGAGTTCGGTGTGCGTGATGTCGCGGCCCTTGGCGGCCAGTGCGGCGGCCCGGTGGGCCTCCTCCTGGTCCATCTTCGTGTACTTGGGGGCGGTGAAGTCCTTGCGGTCGGTGACGTTGGCTTCGAGGGAGTTCTTGAAGGAGACATCGGTGTCGTTGCAGTTGTCGACGATCAGGTCGATCTTCTTCTGCCAGGCGGAGATGTTCTCCCTCTGCCGCCGCAACAGATCGGGGTAGTCGGGGTCGTGGGCCCGCTGGACGGGAGGGATGTCCTCGACCGGATGGCGGGCGCTGACCTTGCCCGCGCCGTCCACCTTGATCCCGGCCGCGGGTCCTTCGTGGTCCCGGATGTTGATCAGGTCGTCCATGGCCTTCTTGATGGCCGCGTGCCCCTCTTCGAGGATCATCTTCACGCCCTTGGCCTCGGCTGCGGCGTCCGCGAACTCCTTGGCCGTCTTGGTGACGAACGCCTTGGTGACGCCCGCGTTGAGGCCCTCCCAGTCTGCCTTGTCCGACTTGACCTTCATCCCGTTGGCCGCGTCGTCGGCGAGCTTGTCCAGGTCGCTCGCCATCTTGTCCCAGTCGTCGACCGCGGCCTTCAGTTTCCCCACCGGTGCATCGACTATGTCCTCGTACTTCAGCATGTGCGCACTTCCCCCGACCCCTACTGCATGTATTCTGTGAGCTTGGAGATCGGTGCCAGATCCCCCTCGACCTTCGCTTCGTCCTTCGCATGCTGGGCCTTGGTGTAATCCAGGTGATTCGAAATGTGCGCGAGGGAATCCAGCAGCGTCTTCAGATGGGTCTGCCAGAAGTCGTGCACCTTGAGCACCGCCGAACCGCTCGCGAAGTTGCCGTTGGTCAGCGCGATCGCCGCATCGAACGTGGCGGGACGGGCACGGTCCCCCTCCCTCGACAACCGAGTCCGCAGGTCGCAGGCGTCGTTTCCGATGGCGCCGAGGGAGTCCCGGTTGACCACCAGGTCGGGGGCGCCACCCCCGCCCCCGCCGCCCTCCGCCGGGACGCTGTTGATCTGCATGGCACTCCGCCGCTTGGCCGCCGCGTCACGAAGCTCCGCCCATTCCTCATCGAACGACACGAACTCCCCTAAAATTCGCCCCTGTTGGCCACCTGTCCGAAGAACGCGGCCACCGCCCCGGTCACCATATCGGCTCCTTCTTCATCGGCGCCGAGCGAGCAGGAGCTGACACCTTGCCCGGGACCGACTTCGGGGAAGAGGAAGGGAACGACTAATAACTCACGAACCGCCCTCTGAGTGGGCGTTTGCATAGAGTTCTTCCGGTATGCGGGTTTTGACCGTGCCCCATTTTGAGCGCCTTCACCCGGGTAGCAGTCTTATGTTCTCCTCTGGGTCACGCACTCGGCTGTCCGTATCGTGCGCTTCCACACCCGGAAACCCGTCTGATTTGAAAATGCCACGGAACCGCCTGACTTTCAGTGGAACCGATCCCTCCGGCATGCCCATGATCACGCTGTGCCGTGAGCGAGCGCAAGCCGTACCCCAGCGACTTGTCCGACGCCCGGTGGGCCCTGATCGAGCCGACACTGACGGCCTGGCGAAAGGCCGTCGACGACGCTGACAAGAACTTCTTCGCTGCCGTCCAGAAGGGCACGATCACCGCCTCCGCGTTCGCCGCCGCGGTCGGCGGGACCATGGGCGGCTCCTGGAAACTGTTCAAGTACCTGAAGCAGGGCAAGGACATGACCGCGCCCGGCACGTTCCTCCCCACCTTCATCAACAACCGCATGGCCGGGGCCGCGCCCGGAAGCCTGTTGAGCAAGATTCCTCCCGGTATGGTCAACGCCATCACCGGGTCCGACGAAGCAGCCATGTTCGGCGGGTACATGCGGAACGGCACCTTCTTCATGCCGTCGGCGGCGGAGGCCAACCTCGTCAAGGTCGCGCAGAACGGCGGCCTCGCGAACGCCGCGAAGGCCGCCGGATGGATCCGGGGCGCGGGTGTCGTCGGCGGTGTCGCGGCGACCGCCTACGGCGTGGCGAACCTGGCCACGTACGACGCGGACATGATCAAGGCCAATCCCTCGAAGTTCGCCACCGACCTCAGCGGAACGGCGTTCAGCGCTTCGATGACCGCGCTGACCGTGGCGCCCAACCCGGTCACGGCCGGCCTGGCCATCGGCACAGGCGTGGTGTACGCCGGCTGCCTGATCCGGGACAACCACGAGGCCATCGGCGACGGAATCGAGAAGGCCGGGGATTGGATCGGCGACAAGGCCTCGGACATCGGGGACGGTATCGCCGGCGGGGCGAAGAAGCTGGGCAGCGCCCTCAACCCGTTCGACTAGCGAGGGAAAAACATGCACAGCCCGTTCACGCTCGCTTACTGGAAGGAGAAACAGCCGGCCGGGCGCACGAAGTTCGGCTGGCAAGGCACTTCTCCTGAGTTCGGCGACATCCGGGTGGTATACCCGGCGGGTCGGGACGTGCCGAACACGATCGTCACGGATGTGCGCGGTGGTCTGATCCCCACAGCCACGTTCGAGACGCGTGGCGCGCACACGGACGTCGTATCGATGCCGACCTTGAACCGCGCGACGCTCCGGGTGGGCGACGGGCTCGTGCGGATGAGCCGGAACCGGTGGGCACCGACGCACCGGGGGCGCTCCCTGCACATGACGTATCTGGGCGACGCGTACAGGCTCACGGCGATCGACCGCCGGGCGTACAAGCTGTCCCGGCAGCCCGACGCCGAGGACCCCGGTGTCGTCATCACGGTGCGGCAGTCGGGCCGCGGAAGCGGCAGGAAAGTAACCGTGCAGGCGGCAGGCCGGGTCCTGCCCGCCGACGTCTCCCTCGCGGCTCTCTTCTCCGGAGTGGACCGGTCCGTGCTCACGCGGCGCGGCGCCGTACGGGCGGACCCGAGGGCGACGCAGAATTCTGGGCCGGTATCGATTGGCGCTCAGAAGAAGCATCCGTAAAGCGGCTGCGCCAGAGGATCTACAGGGCCGCACGGAACGGCGACATGAAGCGGGTCCGCAACCTGCAAAAGCTCATGCTGCGATCCAGGGCGAACAGCTTGACAAGTGTTCGCCGGGTGGCACAGCAGAGCACCGGAAAGAAGACGGCGGGTATCGATGGGGTCGTCGCGCTGACTCCGAAGGATCGGGGTGCTCTGGCGAGGAAGACTCTCGCTGAACCGGATATCCCGGCAAAGCCCGTCAAGCGTGTGTACATCCCGAAGGCAAATGGGAAGACCCGACCGTTGGGCATTCCTGTCATACGCGACCTTGCAAACCAGGCGAGGGTGAAGAACGCTCTAGAGCCGGAATGGGAAGCGCGGTTCGACGGTCGAACCTACGGGTTCCGGCCGGGGCGCGGATGCGCTGACGCGATCGGGGCTATCTTTCAGATAGCCTGCCAGAAGACCGCAAAGCGGCTGTGGGTTCTCGACGCGGACCTGTCGGCGGCCTTCGACCGCATCAGCCACAGCCACTGAGGTTCCCCCGCTATGCGGGTGGTACTGACTAGCTGGTCAGAGCGGGTTGATGTGGTTTCAGGTTCACTGGTTCGGCCGCTGCCTGGTTGGCG
>NZ_JBFBCG010000031.1:0-91162 GCF_040683105.1 Streptomyces sp. NPDC051020
ACATAGTACGTGTGCAGGCCCTCGATGCTCAGGTCGTACGTGACGCGCTGCGCGGTGTAGGCCTTGGTGTCGATAATGACCGTGGGTCCGCCGGTGTCGTTCTGGAGCTTCTGGCCGGCCTTGAGGTCGGCCGCCTGGGTCCAGGCGTCCTTGGTGGACTCGTAGAACTGGTGGTGCTTGGTGGTCTGGATCGTCTTCGGGCCGGACTTCGTATCGATGACGACATCGACGTAGTCGCGGTCCGTCTTGGTGACGATGACTTCCTTGACCTTGTGCTTTTCCTTCTTCTTCTTGCCCGGTTCGGCGGTGAGGACGTAGTCCCCGGCCTTCACCTGAGAAATCGGCTTGGTCTTGCCGTTCGCCATCAGCACCCCGGTCAGACCGGTGAAGCTGTGAGGAACGCCGGTCCGGCAGCCTGGAGAGGACGGCTGCCCGTCCGGCTCCTGCTTGGACGTCGACTTCCGGCCGAACCTGCTCGCCGCCGCGCCGAACACACCGCCCGTGACCGCACCCACTGCGGTGGCCTTCGCCGCGCCACTGGCGCTGCAGCCTTCCTCGCTGGTCACGCACGAGACGCCGTAGCCGACCGCGCCTTCCGCCGCGCCGCCCGCCGCGCCCATCGCCGCGCCGTTCAGCGCCTTGCCGCCGACACCGCCGAGCAGCCGGCCCACCGCGCCGGAGGCCGCACCGCCCGCCGCGCCGCCGAGCGCACCGGTGGCCGCGCCCACGCCGACCGCCAGGGCGAAGCCGCCCAGCGTCTTGGGGCCGTCACTCATCGCGTAGCCGACCGCGTTCGCCGCCGCGCCCGCCAGGGCCCCGCAGCCGATCACGCCCACTCCGCCGGTCGCGGCCGTGCACCCGGCAAAGACCACGATCCCCGTGGCCACCGACGCGATCGTCGAGGCGTGCTGCTTCACGAAGTTGGCCGTGGCCTTCGCCGCCTTCTTGACGGCTCTACCGACCTTCTTGGCAGCCTTCACCACCTTCTTCGCCACATGCGTGACGGCCTTGGCCACCTTCCTGACCGTCTTCTTGACCTGCTTGACGACCTTGTGGACGTACTTCTTGACACGCTTGTACGTGCGTTTGACGTATCTCTTGACCTTCTTGACGCTGTCGGCCACGTAGTGCACGGCCTTGCGGACGGTCCGCGTCGCCCTCCTGACGACCCGCTTGGCCGCCTTCTTCACCGTCTTCGCAGCCGCCTTGACCTTCTTCGCGACATGCTTGACGGCCGCCTTGGTCTTCTTCCAGGCCGACTTGGCGACCTTCTTGACCTTCTTCTTGACCTTCTTGATGGCCTTGTCGATGAAGCTCGGCCAGTGACCGGTCGGGTCGGTGGCCGTCATCGGGTTCTGGTCCGCGTACGCGTAACGGTTCGCGGACACCGACGCCGGCAGCGGATTCATCCCCACCGTGTCCCGGCTGCTGAACTGACCGGTCTCCGGCGAATACCAGCGCGCCGCCATGTTCACCTTGGCGGTCTCCGGGTCCGTCCACCCCGACTGGTAACCGAGATGCCCCAGCATCCCCACCGAGTCCGACACCTTGCCGAACGGTGTGTACGACGACGAACCCGACAACACTTCGCCGCCCGCGGTGAACTGACCCACCACGTCGTCATGGATGTCGGTCAGCGCCAGCACCGCCGAAACAGCGGACTTGATCCCCACCAACGAACCGTCGACATTGCGGCTGTACGTCGCGGTGCCGTCCGACGAGACGTCGTTGCCCGCCCCGCTGTAGGCGAAGTCGTACACCGCACCGCCCTGGAGGTCCGTCGCCTTCAGCGTCCGGTCCAGACCGTCGTACGTGTACGTCCTCTCACCCTCGTTGATCACCCGGTTGAAGGCATCCGCCTTCACCGACGTCTGCACACCCGCCTCGTCCGTGACCGAACTCATCGTGCCGCGAGCCGTGTACCGGTACGTACTCTGCCCGTCCGACGTGAGCCGGTTACGGGCGTCGTACGTATAGGTGTCACCGCCCACGCGGGTGCGGTTGCCCGACGCGTCGTAGCCGTACTGCTCGGTCGTCGTCCCGTTGTTCCAGGACGTCAGACGGTTCGCCCAGTCGTAGGTGTAGGTGTTGGTGCCCGCACCAGCCAGACCCGTCGTCGTCTTCGACGTCTCGTTGCCGTTGAGGTCGTAGCCGTAGGAGAGGGACGACAGGGTCTTGCCGCTCGGCGACGTCAGCTTGTCGGTCGACAGCTGTCCCAGCGCGTCGTACGAGAACGTCCGCTGCGCCTTGGAAGGCCCGTAGTCGATCGACGTGACATTGGACTCGATGTCGTAGCCGTACGTCATCGCCGTGCCGGTGGCGCCGTCGGCGACCGTCTTCAGCCGGCCGGCGGTGTCGTAGCCGTAGGTCGACGTGCCCGACGCGTCCTTGCGCGAGGTCATCGCCCCGTCGCCGTTGTAGGCGAAGGACGAACTCCCGGACGGGCCGTCGGCCGACAGCAGCAGGCCGCGGTCGTCGTAGGAGAAGGTGTCCTTCTCCTCACCCGCCCCCGCCACGGCGGTGACCTGGTCGTCATCGTCGTAGGCGTAGGTGTGGTCGACCGTATCGGCCTCCGCGCCCGTGCCGTGCTGACGGATCAGCCGGCCCCGGTCGTCGTACTCGTTGCTCGTGACCACACCGCCGGGCGAACGCTGCTCCTTCGGACGCCCGAGGGAGTCGTAGACCATGGTGAAGGTGCGGTCGGCGAGATCGGGATGCGCCGGTGTGGACGGCTCGATCTCGGACTCCGGCATTCCCCACGTGTTGTACGTCGTGAGGAAGGCGTTGCCCCGCCCGTCCGTGAAGCGCGTCCGGTTGCCCGCCGCGTCGTATCCGAAGGTGGTCGTGATCGACTCGGTCTCCGAGACCGGCTGCACCGCCTTGGTGATCACCCCCGTCGCATCGGTGGTGAGCGTGACCGTGTGTCCCCGGTAGTCGGTCACCGAGGTCGGGTTGCCCGCCCGGTCGTAGGTGGAGCTGCTGGTGCGCAGCACCTTGCCCGTCGGGTCCAGGTCGCTGGTGGAGACCAGCTGTCCGAAGCCGTCGTAGGTGTTCTTCGTGCTGCTGCCGTCCGGGTCGACCGAGGTGAGCGGCCGGCCGTCCATGTCGTACGTGAACCGGCTGGTCGAACCCGCGCCGTCGGTCACCTCGGTGGTCTCGCCGAGGGCGTTGTACTTGTAGGACTCACTGACCCCGGTCGGGCTGACCGTGCGGGACAGTTCGCCGCCGGGGGCGTTGTACTCGTTGATGGACGTGTACGCCCGCTGGGTGGGCTGGCGCACGATGTCGGTGTCCGTCAGCGGCCGCCCGAGGTAGTCCCAGGTGGTCTCCTGACGGGCGCCGCCCGGCCGCACGGCCGAGAGCTGGTCGCCGTTGGGGGTGTACGCGTACTTCGTCGTCGCCCCTCCCGGCTCCCGGACCGAGGCCAGGTCGCCGAGCTGGGTGTAGGCGTACTCGGTGCGCTTGCCCAGCGGGTCGACCTCGGCGATGACCTGCCCGAGCTTGTTGTACTCGTTCCAGACCGTGGCGGTGATGGGTGCGGTGGCTCCCGGCGGGGTGTAGTCCGGCATCGTCGTCGAGGACTCCTGGCCCTCGGCGTCGTAGGCCGTCACGGTCACATTGCCGAGCGGGTCGGAGGTTTCCGTGTCCTCGCCGAAGGTGTTGTACCCGGTCATCGACACCGGCCGGATGGCGACCGGCTGGCCACCTGCTGACTCGCTGTTGACGGTGGGCTCGGTGACACTCGTCTGCTGTCCGGCCTCGTCGTAGCCGTAGTCGGTGGTGTCCCCGTTCTCATCGGTCATCGACAGCGGCAGACCGCGCTGGTCGAGCTTCCACGTGGAAGTGCGGACCGAACTGTCCGCGGCCGGCAGCGTGCCGCCCTTGACCGCGGTGACCTGCGCCGGGGTCAGCGCCTCGCCGTAGACCTGGATGTCACTGAGCGAGCCGTTGGTGTACTCGCCGTACTTGCCACCTGCGAGTCGGCGTCCGATCTGCAGCGGGCCCGTCGCATCCCAGGGGGTCCCGAAAGCGGTCGAGGTCCCGGCCTGCGTGCCGTTGACGTACAGCCTGATCTGACTTGCGTCCTTGTCGTACACCCCGGTCAGATGCGTCCAGGTACCGGGGGTCACGGCGGCATTGCCCGACGATGTGTTCACGATGGTGCGGGTGGTGTCGTCGGACGTCATGCGGCTGAAGGACCAGCCGTTCGCGGTTGAGTAGTACAACTTGAACGCTGTGTCGACGACGCCGTTCTGCGACACGAAGGTGCTGTACGCGGTGGTGTCGCTCAACTTCACCCAGGCGGCAACGGTGAAGGAGCCGCTGGTGTTGACCACCGCTCCCTTCGTCTGACCGTAGGCGCTCGACGTGCCGTTGAAGACCGCCGCACCGCCGTGCTCGGTGGAGCGGGTGACCGCGCTGCCCAGGGCCGCAGTGGCGCTGCCCCCGGAGGAGTCGGCAGCCGTCGCGCCGCTGGTCTCCGAGAGCTTCCAGCGGCCGACCGGGGCGGTGGTGCCGTCGTGGAGCGTGGAGCCGGTGACATTGCCCAGGTTGTCGTAGCGCGTGTCGGTGGTACTGGTACGGCCGTTGGCCGGGTCGAGGTCGGTCTCGGACACGACGTTGTCGTCCGGGTCGTAGTCGACCTTGGTGGTGCGGGCGAGCCCGCCCGGGTCCATCACCGTCGACGTGGTGCGGTCGGCGGCGTCCACCGTGAAAGTGCTGGTGGTCTGGCCGTCGTTGGTGACCTGCTTGATCAGGTTCCCGGCCGCGTCATAGGTGTTGGCCTCCTCGGTGAAGGAGGCACCGGTCTGCGGGTCTTTGCGCACCACCGTGGCAGCGAGCCCGTCATCGGTGTAGGTGTACGCGCTGACCCAGCCCATCGCATCGGTGATCGACGCCAGTCGGCCGCCCGGGTCGTAGGCACGGGACTCCTGCACCAAAGTGGTCGGCGCGGAGGGGTTGTTCGGGTCGCCGGTGTAGCCCAGCAGGTTGGTGGTGAGCGGTCGACCCTCACCGTCGAAGGTGTAGGTGTTGACGTTTCCGGCGGGGTCGGTCTCCTTGACCTTGTTGCCGTAGCCGTCGTACTCGAACGACGTGGTGTCGCCACCCGGGTCGGTGCGCGAGGCCATCCGGTTGTAGGCGTCGTACGTCATCGACGTGGTTCGCGCAGCGTCGCCACCGGTCAGGTCGGAGACGCTCTGGGTGAGGACGTTGCCGTCCGGGTCGTACTCCGTGGTGGTCCGCGCCGTGTGCACGGCTCCGGTGACCCGGTTGGTGACGGGCGGATCGGTCTCGGTGAGGACCTGGTCGTCCTTGTCGTACGTGAGGGACGTGGTCATACCACCCGGCTGGGCGTCCGAGACCTCGGTCCTGGTCAGCGTGCGGCCGAGGCTGTCGTAAGTGCTGGACTCCTTGGCCCCGTTGGCATCCGTCACCGAGGCGAGATCGCCGTTGGCGAAGTACGCGTAGGTGGTCCGCCGGCCGCCCGGTGTGACCACCTCGGACACCAGGCCCGCCGGCGCCGTCGCGGTACCGCCCTCGGCCGCCGGAGTGGTGGCCGTGGTGTACGCGGTGGAGGCGGTCCTGCCGTTCGGATGGCCCGGTACCGGAGGCGTCGTCACCGACAGGACGTTGCCCGCGGTGTCGTAGGTGTAGCTGGTGAGATAGGTGTTGTCGGTCGGTCCGGACGAACGGCCGTCGCGCTCGGTGAGCAACAGGTCGTTGCGCGGGTCCATGGGCGGGAAGGCTGTGGTCGCATCCGGGTAGTACGTGTAGTAGTCGGTGGCGCACTTGTCCGCCACCGTGTCCTGGCACATGGTCTGGGAGACCGTGTTGCCACGGATGTCGTGGCCGGTGATGGACCGGTTGCCGTTGGCGTCCGTCACCGTGTGCAGGAAGCCCGCGGTGTCGTAGCCGTACGTGGTCCGCTTGCCGTTGGTGTCGATCGCGGTCAGCAGACGGTTGCCCATCTCCGCGTCGTACACATAGGTCAGCGTCCGGTTCCCGGGATCGGTGAGCTTCACCGTCCGCACCGGTGCGACCCCGGCGGAGGCCTTGTACGCGGACCAGTGCTGCTCGACCTGGTCCTCGGTGAGCCCGCCCGCGTGCACGGCGACCTCGGCGATGGAGCCGGTGAAGTAGCTGATGTCGGCGGGTGCGCTGATCCAGCCCTTGGCGAAGCCCGCGCCGACGTAGGTGCGGGTGTTGGCCTGGTCGTTGGGCGCCCCCGCGACGTCGGCCTGCTTGACTCCGTCGACGTACAGCGTCTGCGTGGTGCCGATGGCGGAGAGGACCGCGTGGTGCCAGGCGTTGTTGTCGACCTTGCCCTTGGAGCCGAAGTCCGTGCCGGCCGTTCCCGCCCCGTTGTACCAGTGGCCGCGCAGCTTGCCGTCGGCTGCCACATACAGGACCGGACTGTAGTTCCCGCCCACACCGGCCGGGTCGGTCAGGGAACGGGACTGGTCGGCGATCAGCACGCCGGGTTTGGCGGTCTTGAACCACAGCTCGACGCTGCGGTCGCCCTTGCCGTGCCAGGGGCCATAGGGGATCTCCGCGTAGGAGCTGGTGCCGTTGAACTGCGCGGCCGTGACGTCACCGGTACCGAACGGCCCGGCGACTCCCTGGGTCACACTGCTGTAGGTGCCGAATCCGGTGTGAACCTCATTGGCGGCCTGCGGCGCGCCCTTGGTGTCGTCGAGGCGCCAATATCCCGCCGGGGCAGTCCCCATCACCGCGGAGCGGTAGACCTGGGACGAGCCGGTGACGGTGGCCGGATTCAGCTTCCAGGTGCCGCCGTCGCCGTCGGTGGCCTGGGTGACCAGGTCGTCGGTGGTGCCGTAGACGACGGATGCCTGCGTCTTGCCGTTCGGCGTGGTGATCTTGTTCAGCAGACCGGCGGACCGCTTGGCCGCCTGGTACTGCGCGGTGATCGCCGACGGGTCGAGCGCCTCCGTGTAGATCGCCACCTCGGCGAGCTGGCCGGCGTAGTGGCCCAGCTTGTCGTTGGCGTTCATAGCGGGCCAGCCGTCGGTGTTCACGCCCGCGCCGAAGGAGATGTAGGGCTGCTCCCAGTCGTTGATCGTTCCCGAGAGGCTGCCCTGCTTCACCCCGTCGAGGTAGAGCGTCTGGCTGGTCGCCGCACCGGTCAGGGCGACGTTGTGCCACTGGCCGTCCGTGACGGTGGCGGTGGACGCGGTGGTGGTCATGCATCCCGGTGACATGGCGAGGCAGCCGCGGAGCTTGCCGTCGGTGCCCACGTAGACCGCCGGGGTGTTCTTCTTGGTGTTCGCGACCGGATCGGCGTCGCTGAGCGGTTTGTCGCCGTAGTAGAAGAGGACACCGCCGGCCTGAGTGGTCTTGAACCACAGCGAGACCGTCGTGTACGAGGGGGTGGCGCCGGGGGCGCTCGGTATCTCGACGTACGAGGTGGTGCCGTTGAAGGTCGCGGCCTTCTGCGTGGAGCCGGCGAGCGGGCCGCTTCCACCGAGCGTCACATTGCGGTAAAGGCCGTTGTACCTGCCCTGGTTGAGGTCGACCGCGTCGGTGGCGACGGTCGCACCCGCAGCCTCGCCGAGCCGCCAGTACGCGTACGGGTCGGCATCCAGGACGGTGGTGCGGTAGTGGTTGCCGGTGGCGTACCCGTAGACCGTGCACTTGGCCGGGTCCTGCGGCGGGCAGACCGTGGTGAGCCGGTCGCCGGTGTAGCCGTACTGCCACTTCTGGGCGGTGCTCGCATCACCCGCCTTCGCGGGGTCGGTGGTCACGGTGTCGACATGGGCGGCGGTGGCGCCGGACGGCGTCTGCCAGGTGAACGTCAGCGAGCGGTTGGAGGTCGTGTTACTGACCTTCGTCAGCTTGCCCGAGGTGTAGGTGAAGGTCTCCGCGCGGTTTGCGTAGTCCTTGATCGCGGATATCGCGAAAGTGCCGGTCTGACCGGTCACCGCCTGCTGGAAGCTGTAGGCCGTGAAGTCCTTGTCGGTCAGCACGTATCCGCCGCCCGAAGCAGCCGATGCCAGCCGTGCGTACCGTCCCATCGGCGGGACGAAGGTACCGTCGGCGTTACGCCCGAAGGCGACCTGTTCGCCCCCGGGATAGGTGACGATCACGCTGGTGAGCGTCCCTGAGCCGTCCTTGACTTCGACGGCCTTCATGTCGGCGACCGTCGCCCAGCCCGCACCGAACGCACCGTCGGTACGCGGATCGAGGCTGTTGTACGAGCGCTCCACGGAGAGCGACGGGCCGACGACCTCGACCTCCGCGTCGGTGTCCTCGGTGGTGTAGTTGGCGTCGCTGGGGTCGAATTCGTGACCATCGGTGTTCTGCGACAGTCCCGAGGTCACGGGTGGCTGGGGTACAGCGGTGGCGAACCGGCTCGCCGAGTACATCACCGAGTCGTATCCATCGGTGACACTGACGTACCAGGCGTAGTTCTTGCTCCACTTGAGCTTGCCCGCGGGCACCTTCCAACTGCTCTTGGAGATCACGCCGGAGGTGGCGACGGGGGTGTCACTGTCGCTGTCCGCGTCATAGACCTCGAAGGCGTAGGTCAGCGTGGCCATCGGCCACTTGTCGGCGTCGCTGGCATAGACCAGGAGCTCGGGCTGGAGGGTGTTCGCCTGATAGTTCTCCGGCGGGTACTGAGCGTTGATCTGCGGCGCCTTGTTGGCCGTGTAGGTGAGATCGAGGGCCGGCCGGAAGCCCGCCGTAGCACTGTTGTCGGAGTGGAACTTCTTCCAGTGCAGCTGGTCGGTGGTCGGGGCGGTCAGGGCAAGCCCGTAGTTGGCGCTGCCGGTGGCGACGGTGTCGAACCAGCCGGTGGAGAGGTTCACCGGCATCTTGACCCCGATGCCCAGGTCGTTGGTGCCACCCGCGTTGTTGGTGCAGGAAGCGCCGGGGGCGACCGTGGCGGTGCCGATGGCGCTGCCGTACGCCGGGCCCGGGTAGGCGGTGACACCGGACGGCGTCCAGGACGTGGTCACCGGGTGCACGGAGAACGGCTCGGCGGTGCAGGTCGCGGACCAGATCGCGTACACGTTGAGGGTGGCGGCGCTGACCCGCTGGCCCTTCAGCGTGGTGCCCAGCGAAGAGAACTGGAGGAACGAGTTCGTCTTGTTGACGCCGGAGTCGTAGGAGCCGACCTTGATCTGGTTCTCGGTGGAGTGGTCGCCACCGATGGTGTTCTGCGTGTACGTCGAGTTGCTCGCGGCGATGGTCGGGTCCACGGTGACGGGATAGACCCGGGCGGGGTCGTCCAGCCAGGCGCGGTCGGCTGTCAGCCGCAGCGCGGGCTTGTCGCCGTCGATGGTGGTCAACTCGTACGTCACGGCCCGGGAGAGCGCGGCGTCACCGGAGCGCGGGTCGATCTTCGAGTCCTCCATGAAGGCGTGCGGAATGGTGGCTGTCACCTCCCCGTCCGCGTCGGTGAACTGAACGCTTCCGTCGTCCGCGATGCGCGGAGTGAGCCCCTTGAGATCCAGGGGAAACAGCCAGGAGTTCGACGCGTCGGCTGAGCTCAGCACGAGGCGCTCCTTGAAGCCCTCGGTGAGCGGGGACAGCAACAGGTCGGTGTCCGGCAGAGCATCCGCGTAGGTGGCGGTGTTGTTGGCGTCGACCGTGGGGGTGGCCTTCTGCGCGCCGCGCAAGGAGTACGCGAGACTGCGGCCGGACCCGAAGTCGACGGAGGCGAGCTGCTGGTCGGTGGCGTCGGGCGCGAACTCGACGTCGAGCGAGTTCGCGCGCTGCTGGAGCCGCCCGTCGGTGTCGCGGATCAGCTCGGTGTCGATCGGCTTCCAGGTGCCGTCAGCGCCCTTGAAGTTGGACCGGCTCGCGTAGTGCCGGATCGTGGTCGACCCGTCCGCGTTGGTATAGAAGTCCGAGGTCGCCGTGGACTTCTTCGCGTTCCGCTTGCTGGTACGGGTGCTGAAGCTCTTCGCGGTGCCCACGGCCGGATCGGTGACCGTCTTGTCGACCGTGTGGTCGTACCGCTTGTAGGCGTCGAGTTCGCCTTTGCCCTTGCCTGGGCGGTGGCCGACCCCGTGGGTGACGCGGGTCTGTTCGGCGGTGGCCGTGTGGCTCTTGCCACGGGCCGTGCCGCCCTGCTGGCCGGGGGTGTCCAGCGGGGATTTGTCCATCCACTCCCACAGCCCGGACAGGGAGAGTCGGGGCATCGACACGGCGGGCAGGGTCTCCCCCGCTGCCGCCGCCGTCTCCGTGGTCAACA
This sequence comes from Streptomyces sp. NPDC051020, assembly GCF_040683105.1. Taxonomy (NCBI): domain Bacteria; kingdom Bacillati; phylum Actinomycetota; class Actinomycetes; order Kitasatosporales; family Streptomycetaceae; genus Streptomyces; species Streptomyces sp. NPDC051020. Next base: position 10,220 of record NZ_JBFBCG010000031.1, read on the forward strand.
TGCAGGAGAACGAGACAAGTACGGCCAGGGCCGTACCTCTCACCCTACGGCGCCCGACGGGCCCGGGCGGAAATAGTGAGGATGGTCTGCGCCATCGGGCACGCATCAGGGCCGCCTTCTCTTTCGCGAGATTTACAAACAACCTCGCGACTTTGCCCTAACCGCACGCAAGTTCTACACCCGCCCAAGATCCTTTTTATATGATCTTTACCTCGGGCGGCGAAATATCCTGTATTGCCTACTCGGCAAAGACTTTGACGGCGCGTCGGATCGCCTCGGCAACCCTGTCCGGAAGATCCTCACCGGGATCCAGGGAGGTGAGGTTTCCGCTCGCGGAACTGCCCCCGGCAGATGCCTCACCGATCACCACGAATGGGGTCTCGGGATGGCTCTTCGCGACGCTCCGTGCGGCCTCGGCCTGGGCCGGGCCGCTGGCGAGCACGATGCCGCACCGGCGCTGCATCAGGCTGTTCATGTGCGGCTGTGCGTTCGACACGGTCTGCTCGCCCATCACAGGTACGTAAGTGACCCTGGCACGGGTGTCGGCTGATGCCTGCTGCATCCCGGCCCAGACCGGTGCGGCCGGTGAACCCGCGACAACGCCCTTGTCCCCGGTGAGCAGACAGGCGTTGAAGTTCCGGTACTGCCGGGCCCGCGCGTCCGGCGGGGCCGTCGTGTCCGAGCCGCCGAACCACTGAGCGCCCAGCAGTACGCACCCCACCAGCAGCAACCCGCCCGTCGCCCAGACCGCCCGACGTCCGCGAACCAGGCGCGTCGCGCCTGCGAGCGCCCGCCCGATCCGGGTTCGGCGTCCGTCCGGGAGCGGCTGCGGCTTCCTCCAGTGGCGCCGGGTCCTCACCGGACCTCCCGCGCGGGGTGCCCCGCGCGCGCCCGTACCGGCCACGCGAGGAGGGTGTGGACCGCGGCACCGAGCGTGGTGGCGAGCAGCAGCAGGAGATCCACGGCGAACCCGAACCCGTGGGTCTCATCCGGAGTGAAGGCGATCCGGAGCATCCAGGCCACGCTGAGGGCGGTGAAGACGGCACAGGCCCGCCAGTCGGCACGCCCGCGCCGGCGCAGGGCCAAGACGAATGACGGAACCATCCCGAATACGCCCAGGGTCACCACGGGCACCACTGCCATCAGCAGACAAGGGGTGGCCGCCGCGGTGGCCGCGCAAAGAGACCTGGGGCTGCGGGCGGTGCCGACGGGCGCAGCAGGCTTCACGAGCTGTTCCTCACGGGATGGGATCGAGACGAGGCCCGGGGGACGGCTGGTCGGCCGTTCGTGCCCGGGGCGGTGCAGACGCCGTACCGTACACCGCCGCCGTGGCGGGCCGCCCCGGAGGGCGCCACCTCACGTCAGCAAGGGCCGGTCTCCGTCGCAGCATACGGACCGTACCGTCACGTTGAACTCCGCCCCCGAGGCTGCTATGTCGTGTCAAGCGGCTTGAGCTAACGGCGGCGGTCGCCACGGAGGGCCGGCCCCACATCCTGAAGCTGGGCTTCGGCACCGAAACCCCGGTCACGGTCGAGTTCTCCGAGTTCGACAAACCGTTCACGGTGCAGAGACCGGCTGTCTGACACCTGAGGAACCCGCCCGCCCGGGCGGGTTCCTGTTGTGTTCACACGCCGTGCCGCACCCACACATTGGGTTCCACGTACACCGCGTATCCGTGCGCCACCGAAACGTGCACCGGCACCAGCGCCCCCGGTACCCCCACCGGGCCGTCCTCGTCGAACGGCAGCCCGGTCCAGGACCGCCACCGCGCGAGGGATCCGGACACCGCCATCGACACCGGCGCCACCGCCTCGATCACGCCGCCCGCCCGCACATGGACGCGCAGCCACGGGTCGTACGGCAGCCCGTCCTCCGCCCGGTTCCGGCGGGCGTACTCCTCCATCGGAACCGAGGGGTCCAGGTGCTTGGCGCTCGGCCGCACCGGAGCGACGAGCTCCCGGAACCCGAGCCTCCGGGTGTTCTCCCGCATCGCGGCGACCATTTGCCCCGAAATCCCGTGCCCCTGCCGTCCTTTGGCGACAGAGATCTCGATCGCACCGACCGTGTCCGGCGTACGCCCATGCCGCAGGTCGGAGAAAGCCCACAGCAGCGACTGGTCCCAGCCGCCCTCGGGCAACTTCCCGCGCCCCGGTGCGTGCAGCGCAAACGGCACGCTGAGCGCCCGCGCGACGACATCACCGTCCGGGTCGGTCGCGACGAGCACATATTCCGGGAACTCGACGGCGATCCTCAGGTAATTGGCCCACCCGACGAGATCCTCCAGCACGAACTCCGGCCAGGTATCGGGCATTTCCTGCATGGGCCCGGCAAGCTCGGGGCGCGCGGCAAGCGTGGTGATGGTCAGCTCCATGCACCCGACGCTAGGTGCCGGTGCTCCTTTCGGCCAACGAATTCTGCAGTGTGGCATGGGGGCAGCTGAACGACCGGCCTGTACCCGGCTCCCCGTCCTCCCAACAGAGCGTCCGCCCGGGGGCCTCGTCCGCGACGGCTTCTCAGCCGCCCGGTCCCGTCAGCCGCCGCACTGCGCCAGCATCGCCCGCTTGTCGGCGGTGGTCACCGGCAGCGCGTACTTCAGCGATACCTGCGCGAACCGCACCGCGTACGAGCAGCGGACCGGCTTGTACGGCGGCAACCAGGACGCCGGGCCCGAGTCCCGCTTGGCGTTGTTGGCCGGGCCGTCGACCGGGATGAGATTGAGGGGGTCATTGGCTATCTGCTGCCGCTTGGCCTCAGGCCAGCGGGAGGCGCCCATCTGCCAGTCGTACGACAGCGGCATGACATGGTCGATCTGAACCTTGGTCGCCTGCTGCTTGCGCCAGTCGATGGTCGAGCCGGTGTACGGATCCTTGAGGGTCATCGAGACGACCACACAGTCCGAACCGGACCGGAACTTCACGTCCTTGCCGTCTCTGGCGAGGAGGTCGTTACGGGTGTCGCAGCCGTTCCTCGCGAGCGGTATCCCGTCGACCGAGTCCTTCCAGGCGTAGCCGAACTCGTCTCGCGCGTAACCGGTCTTCGGTCCGCGCCCCTTGGTGCTCACCTTGTCGATGACCTTCCGGGCGGCGGCCCGGTCCGCCTCGGTGGTGAGGGGTGCGAGGCCCGGCTTCGTGCCGTCGGGGTTGTTCAGCGGGCTGGCGCCGAAGCCGCCCGCGGAACCGCCGGCCTGCCGCCCGCTCCCGCTGCCCTCGGCGGTCACACCTTCGGGGTCGCAGCCCACCAGGGACAGCACGGTCGCCGCGCTCAGGGCGGGCAGCATCACTCGGTACGCGCGGGAAGATATCACTCGAAGCCGTCCTGACGGGGAGAAAGCCGAACCCGGTGATCCTACGGACGTCTTCCCGCTGACGGGTGTTCAAGGCCGCCGCAGGAGCCGGATGCGGCCCGAATCACACCGCGCCGCGCCGTTCACCCGCCGGGGTGTGTCCGAACGGCCCGCTGGGCGACCGGAACCCCGAGGAGGTGTTCCGGTCGCCCAGCGGGCTGTTGTTCACGAACCCAGAATCGTCGTGAGGAACTCCCCGGTCCAGGCGAGGAGTTCGCGGCCGACGACTGGCTTGCCGCCGATCCGGCCCGTGGTCGGGCGTGGAACCAGGATCTGGTGGAGAGCCGGCTTGATCACCGTCTTCGGGTAGAGGCGCTTCAGGCGCAGCTCCTGCGACTCGCGCAGCTCCACCGGGGCGAACCGGATGTTCGGCCCCTGGAGCACGATGTCGCCGACGCCGCAGGCGCGGGCCAGCATGCGCAGGCCCGCGACCAGGAGGAGGTTCTCGACCGGCTCCGGGAGCTTGCCGTAGCGGTCGGTGAGTTCCTCACGGACCGCCTTGATGTCGTCCTCCGTGGTGGCGGACGCGATCGCGCGGTACGCCTGGAGGCGCAGCCGCTCGCCGGGGGCGTAGTCGTGCGGAACGTGTGCGTCGACCGGGAGCTCGATCTTGACCTCCAGCGGCGGCTCCTCCTCGACGCCGCCTTCGAGCGAGGCCCGGTAGTCGGCGACGGCCTCGCCGACCATGCGTACGTACAGGTCGAAGCCCACGCCCGCGATATGGCCGGACTGTTCGCCGCCCAGAAGGTTTCCGGCGCCCCGGATCTCGAGGTCCTTCATCGCCACGTACATGCCCGCGCCCATCTCGGTGTGCTGGGCGATCGTGGCCAGGCGCTCGTGGGCCGTCTCGGTGAGGGGCTTCTCCGGCGGGTACAGGAAGTACGCGTAACCGCGCTCGCGGCCACGGCCGACGCGGCCGCGCAGCTGGTGGAGCTGGGAGAGGCCGAAGTTGTCGCCGCGCTCCACGATCAGCGTGTTGGCGTTGGAGATGTCGATGCCGGACTCGACGATCGTCGTGGAGACCAGGACGTCGAACTTCTTCTCCCAGAAGTCCACGACCACCTGTTCCAGGGCCTGTTCCGACATCTGGCCGTGGGCGGTCGCGATCCGGGCCTCGGGGACGATCTCGCGCAGGCGCGCGGCCGCCCGGTCGATGGACTCGACACGGTTGTGGATGTAGAACGCCTGCCCCTCACGGAGCAGTTCACGCCGGATGGCCGCGCCGATCTGCTTCTCCTCGTACGGGCCGACGAAGGTCAGGACCGGGTGGCGCTCCTCGGGGGGTGTGGTGATGGTCGACATCTCACGGATGCCGGTGACGGCCATCTCGAGCGTACGGGGGATGGGCGTCGCGGACATGGTGAGGACGTCGACGTTGGCCCGGAGCTTCTTCAGCTGCTCCTTGTGCTCGACGCCGAAGCGCTGCTCCTCGTCGACGATGACCAGGCCCAGGTCCTTGAACTTCGTCTCGGACGAGAACAGGCGGTGCGTGCCGATGACCAGGTCGACGGAGCCCTCGCGCAACCCCTCCAGGGTCGCCTTCGACTCGCTGTCGGACTGGAAGCGGCTCAGCGCCCTCACGTTGACCGGGAATTGGGAGTAGCGCTCGGTGAACGTGCCGTGGTGCTGCTGGACGAGGAGCGTGGTGGGGACGAGGACGGCGACCTGCTTGCCGTCCTGGACCGCCTTGAACGCGGCGCGCACCGCGATCTCCGTCTTGCCGTAGCCGACGTCGCCGCAGATCAGCCGGTCCATCGGGACGGACTTCTCCATGTCCTCCTTGACCTCGGCGATCGTGGTGAGCTGGTCCGGCGTCTCCGCGTACGGGAAGGCGTCCTCCAGCTCGCGCTGCCACGGGGTGTCGGGGCCGAAGACATGGCCGGGCGCCGCCATCCGCGCCGAGTACAGCTTGATCAGGTCGGCGGCGATCTCCTTGACGGCCTTCTTGGCGCGCGCCTTGGTCTTCGTCCAGTCGGCGCCGCCGAGCCGGTGCAGGGTGGGCGCCTCGCCGCCGACGTACTTGGTGACCTGCTCCAGCTGGTCGGTCGGGATGTAGAGGCGGTCGCCGGGCTGGCCGCGCTTGGCGGGGGCGTACTCGACGAGGAGGTACTCGCGGGTGGCGCCCTGCACCGTGCGCTGCACCATCTCGATGTAGCGGCCGACGCCGTGCTGCTCGTGGACGATGTAGTCGCCCGTCTCCAGCGTCAGCGGGTCGATGGTCTTGCGGCGGCGGGCCGGCATCCGACCCAGGTCCTTGGTCGCGGTGCGCTGACCGGTCAGGTCCGTCTCGGTGAGTACGGCGAGTTTCAGCGCCGGGTCGACGAAGCCGTAGTCGATCGCGCCGCACGACACATGGACGACGGACGGCGAGATCTCCGCCAGGTCCGGGTCGAGGCGGGCCGGGATGCCTTCGCCGGCGAGCACCTCGACGGTACGGGAGGCGAGCCCGTGTCCCTCGGTGACGTACACCGTGCGCCAGCCGTCGGCGAGCCAGCCCTTGGTGTCGGCGAGCGCACGGGCGGTATCACCGCGGTAGGACTCCGGGGCGTGCATCGTGAGCTTCAGGGTGTCTTCGTCGAGCTCGGCGTCGGCGGCGAACGGGGAGACCGACCACCACATCATGTCCAGCTCACGGGCCCGGTCGCGGACGTCCGCGATACCCCACAAGGAGGCGGCGCCGACATCGATCGGCGCCTCGCCGCCACCGGCGGTCGCCGCCCACGACGCCTGGAGGAACTCCTGGCTGGTGGCGACCAGGTCCGCCGCCCTGGTGCGGACCCGCTCCGGGTCGCAGACCAGCGCCATCGAGCCCTTCGGCAACACGTCGAGCAGCAGCTCCATGTCGTCGACGAGGACCGGGGCGAGGGACTCCATGCCCTCCACCGCGATCCCTTCGGCGATCTTGCCGAGCAGCTCGCCCAGCTCCGGGTGCTGTTCGGCGAGGGCGGCGGCCCGTTCGCGCACCTGGTCGGTGAGCAGGAGCTCACGGCAGGGCGGCGCCCAGAGGCCGTGCTCGGCAATCTCCAGCGACCGCTGGTCGGCGATCTTGAAGTACCGGATCTCCTCGATGTCGTCGCCCCAGAACTCCACCCGGAGGGGATGCTCCTCGGTCGGCGGGAAGACGTCCAGGATGCCGCCGCGGACGGCGAACTCGCCGCGCTTCTCGACCAGTTCGACCCGGGAGTACGCAGCCGCCGCGAGCGCCTCCACGGTCTCGCCGAGGTCGGCGCTCTGACCGATGCGCAGCGCCACGGGCTCCAGGTCGCCGAGCCCCTTGACCTGCGGCTGCAGCACGGAACGCACGGGCGCGACGATCACACTGACCGGCCCGGTCTCCGGGTCGTCTGCCCTCGGGTGCGCGAGGCGGCGCAGCACGGCGAGGCGGCGGCCGACCGTGTCCGAACGCGGCGAGAGCCGCTCGTGCGGCAGGGTCTCCCAGGACGGGAACTCGGCGATGGTGTCCGAGGGCAGCAGCGTCCGCAGGGCGGCGGCCAGATCCTCGGCCTCCCGTCCGGTCGCGGTCACGGCGAGCACGGTCCGCCCGGCCTCGCGGGCCAGTGCGGCCACGGCGAAGGGGCGGGCGGCCGCCGGGCCGACGAGGTCCACATGCATCCGGTGACCATCGGTGGCGGCCTTCACCGCTTCGGCGAGCGCCGGGTCACGTACGACGACATCCAGCAGACCGTGCAGGCTCATGAAGGGCTTCCGTCCGGGTAATGAGGGAGATTCCGGCAGCCGGCTGCTGCCAGGGGCAACGCGAAGGGCCCGACACGTATCACGGGCCGGGGGTTCCAGCGTACGACTCCCCTCCGACAGCCGCGCCCGCAATCCGGCTCAGCGGGGCGGATCCGACCGCTGACCGTCGGTGGCCGCCGGCACGCCGCACCCGACGAAGGTGGACATGCGTTCCCCGGGCGAGAGCGGGTACGCGTCCGGCCCCGGGGTGTTTGGAGGAACACCCCGGGGCCGGATCAGTCATCCTACGTCGGCCTCCGCCACCGTCCTGCGGCACACGGATCGGACGGGTCCGGCGACGAAGCCCGTGGAACCTCTCGGTCCACGGGCCTCTTCACGGTGCCGGTACTCAGACCGGCCGGTCTAATCCGTCGCGATCGCGTTCAGCACGTTCATCCGGCCCGCCCGGAACGCCGGGACCAGGGCGGCGAACAAGCCGACGAGGGCCGAGCCGACGAAGACCGTGAGGATCGTCGGCCACGGGATCTCCAGGACGCCGATGCCCTCCAGGGCCAGCAGCTTCTGGGCCGCCGTGCCCCAGCCCATGCCCAGGCCGAGGCCGAGGAGGGCGCCGAAGAGGGCGATGACCACCGACTCCAGGCGGATCATGCGGCGCAGCTGGCGGCGGGAGAGGCCGATGGCGCGCATCAGGCCGATCTCACGGGTCCGCTCGACCACCGACAGGGCCAGAGTGTTCACCACACCGAGCACCGCGACGATGATCGCGAGCGCCAGCAGGCCGTAGACGATGTTCAGCAGATTGCCCATCTGGTCCTTCAGGTCCTGCTTGAAGTCGGCCTGGTTCTGCACGGTGTACTGCGGGTACGGGGCGAGGGCGTCCTTGAGGGCGGCGTACGCCTCCTTCTCCTTGCCGTCCTGCGCCTTGGCGAACATGATCATGTTCTTCGGCATCTTGTCGGCAGGGACGTACGTCTCCGCGGTCGTGACGTTGGTGTACATCGCGCCCTTGTCGACGTTCGTGTCGTCCGAGGTGATCGCGGCGACCTTCAGCTTCGCCGTCTCGCCGTCCTTGAACGCGACGGTGATCCGATCGCCGACCTCGATCTTGTGCCGGGTGGCGTACGCGTCGCCCACCGACATGGCGTCCTTGCCGTAGGCGTCCGCCAGCTTGCCGGAGACCGTCTCGCGACGGACGTCGTCCCGGTACGTGGGCTCGACGGCGGCCAGGACCTTGTCCTCGGTCGAACCGTCCGGTGCGGTGAGCTTGGCGTCGACGACTTTGTAGTCGGTGACGTGCTCGACGCCCGGGGCGGCCTCCAGGGCCTTCGCGGCCTGCGGCACGATCGGCTGTCGGTTGCCGCTCGGCTGGACGATGAAGTCCGCGCCGACCGACTTGTCGAGCTCCTCGGTCAGCGAGGCGACCATCGATGAACCGACGACCGAGAGGCAGGCGACCAGCGCGAGGCCGATCATCAGGGCCGCTCCGGTGGCTCCGGTACGCCGCGGGTTGCGCAGCGCGTTGCGCTCGGCCATCCGTCCGACCGGGCCGAACATCCGCAGCACCACCGTGCTGAGCACCCGGACCACGAAGCCGGCCAGCAGCGGGCCGATCACGATGAAGCCGATCAGGGTGAAGACCACGCCCACGCCGAGGAAGAGCGAGCCTTCGCCCGACTTGTCGGCCCGCGTCGCAGCGAGGAGCGCGGCGCCACCGGCAAGGGTGAGGACCAGGCCGATCGCGGCCCGGATCCGGCCCGCGCGGCCGTCCGCCGGGGTTCCGGCGTCGCGCAGGGCGGCCATCGGGGAGATCTTCCCGGCCCGGCGGGCCGGGACGTACGCGGCGACGACGGTGACGATGACGCCGAGCACCAGCCCGAGCACCGGGGTCGTCCAGGCGATCGTGAGGTCCTCGGTGGACAGGTTCATGCCCATGGAGTTCATGAGCTTCATCAGTCCGACCGCGACACCGATTCCGGCGCCGACACCGAGGACGGAACCGACGAAGCCGAGGAACAGCGACTCGATCAGGACCGACCGGTTGACCTGCTTGCGGCTGGAGCCGATGGCCCGCATCAGGCCGATCTCGCGGGTGCGCTGGGCCACCAGCATCGAGAAGGTGTTGACGATGAGGAAGATGCCGACGAGGAAGGCGATCCCGGCGAAGCCGAGCATCGCGTACTTCATCACGTCGAGGGATGAGCCCATGGAGTCCTTGTTGGAGTCCGCGGCCTCCTGCTGGGTCTGGAGCTTGTACGCGGCGCTGTCACCGAGGGCGGCGGCGACATTCTTCTTCAACTGCTCATCGCTGACACCGGGCTTGGCGGTGACGGAGATGTGGGTGAAGACATCGGGCTTGCCGAGCAGCTTGACCTGCGCGGTAGCGGTGTCGAGGTAGACGACGGCCGCGCCCGGGTTGGTGACCTTGAAGGAGGCGATACCGCTGATCCTCGCCCTGATGTCGCCGGTGACGGCGATGGTGCGCAGCTCGTCACCGATCTTCAGGTGGTGCTTGTCCGCGGTGCCGGCGTCGACCATGACCTCGGTCGGACCGCGCGGTGCGTGGCCGGAGGTGATCTCCATGGAACGCAGCTCGTTCTGCGTCCAGTTGCCCGCGATCGTCGGGGCGCCGGTCGAGGAGCCCATGTTCTCGTTGTGGCTGTCGACGACGGTGACGGACATGCTGGAGACCGCGCCCTCGGCGGTCTTCACCCCATCCGCCTTCCCGGCCCGCTCGACGGCGGCGGCGGGCAGCGAAACGGGCTTGCCGTTCTCCGGCAGTTCGTCGACCTCTCCCGCGGCCTTGGGGCTGACGGTGACGTCGGCGGAGGTGGCGGCGAAGAGCTTGTCGAACGTGGTGTTCATGGTGTCGGTGAAGACGAGGGTGCCGCACACGAACGCCACCGACAGCAGGACCGCGACGGCGGAGAGCGCCATGCGTCCCTTGTGCGCGAAGAAGTTGCGCCTCGATGTCTTCCACACGGTCATGACGTCCGCCCGCGCGCGTCGAAGTCCTTCATGCGGTCGAGGACCTGGTCGGCCGTCGGGTTGTGCATCTCGTCGACGATGCGTCCATCGGCGAGATACAGCACCCGGTCCGCGTAGGAGGCGGCGACCGGGTCGTGGGTGACCATGACGATGGTCTGTCCCAGCTCGTCGACGGACTTGCGCAGGAAGCTCAGCACCTCGGCGCCGGCCCGCGAGTCCAGGTTCCCGGTGGGCTCGTCACCGAAGATGATCTCCGGCCGGGCGGCGAGCGCCCTGGCCACCGCGACGCGCTGCTGCTGGCCGCCGGAGAGCTCGGTGGGCCGGTGCTTCAGCCGCTCGGCGAGACCGACCGTCTCCACGACCTGGCGCAGCCAGCCGGCGTCGGGCTTGCGGCCCGCGATGTCCATCGGCAGCGTGATGTTCTCCAGCGCGTTGAGCGTCGGGAGCAGGTTGAACGCCTGGAAGATGAAGCCGATCCGGTCCCGGCGGAGCTGAGTGAGCTTCTTGTCCTTGAGCTGGGTGATCTCGGTTTCGTCGAGGTAGATCTCGCCCGAGCTCACGGTGTCCAGTCCGGCCAGGCAGTGCATCAGGGTCGACTTGCCGGAACCGGACGGGCCCATGATCGCGGTGAACTGCCCGCGGGCGATGTCCACATCGACATGGTCGAGCGCGACGACCCTGGTCTCCCCGGCGCCGTACGCCTTGACGACCTGCCGCGCCCGCGCAGCGACGGCCGTACGCTTTCCAGTGCCCCCGTGCCTGGGAATGGTTACAGCCGTTGTCACGGTGATTCTCCTCAATCGGTGAAGACGTCCTGGGTCAGGACGTCGATTCGAGATGGGCGCCGCTCCCTGAACGGGCGGCGCCGTGTTCGTACTCAAGTCTCGTGTCCGGACGTGGTCCGGCGCGCTGGTGCCCAGCGCAGTCTTGCGGTGGGGTTTTCCCCACCCCGCCCCCTGCGGTCACCCGCATTCGCGCTGTAGGAACACGTTAAGGAACGGGCCCTCGGCCCGACGTCCTCCGCCGGGAGGAACCGCCCCTGGACAGAAATAAGGAGCTACCCCTAGGGGTCTCAGCCCCCGGGTGGAGCCGGATCTCAGGGGTCCACCCCCGGGTTGCCCACGGACCGTTCCCGAGGCCCTGCCCGGCAGCGGGTGAGACAGCCCGCTGATCATCGGGGTCCAGTCGACGGTCGGATGGTCCGAACGCGGTACGACGACGGCTTCCGTACTGTTCTGCCGCCAGGTCGGCCAGAGTCTGGGCGCCGCACTCTTCGGTGCCGTCGCCAACGGGGTCCTCGCCTCCCGGCTCGCCGACGCGCCCGTCCCCGGGCTGCCGGGCGACCTGGACGCGATCTCGCACGCGCTGGACGACCCGGGCGCGCTCTCAGGTGCCGCGACGGACCATCTGCGGCGGGCCGTCGACGCCGCTGTCGACCAGGTGTACGTCGGGGCCGCGGTGGCCGCGACCGTGGCGCTGCTGGTGCTGGTCTTCGTGGCACCGCGCCGCTTCCCGATCCTCACCGAGGACACCGGAGCCGGTGCCGCAACCAGACCTGGAAGCAACACCGAAGCATCACCGAATTAGCCAACTTCTTTTTCACAGAGTGAAGTTCAGGCCAACCACTGCCCTACTGCCCTACCCGCGAGTAGTGTTCCCGCTCCCAGCAGCGCTCACGCGCTCTCCCTTGCAGTCCGCCCCGGGACCCGAGCCATGCAAGGAGCAGCACTCAGATGTCGTACGAGCTCCCGCACGTCGAACCGTCGCGCCGCCCCCCGTACGACCCCGATCTCCTTCTCCCCTGGCAGAGTTCGCCGCCGGCGCCCCCGCCCCGCCGTCCGACGCCGATCCGCACGCCCCTGCCCGCTCCCGGACGGCACAGCGATCTGCGCCGGCTACGCACCGCGTACCGGGTGCTGCGGCGGGTCGCGACCCTGACCGCACTCGGCTACTTCACGCTCTTCCTGGTGCTGTCCGGCTTCGCCCCCGGGCTGATGTCCCGTCCGGTCGGCGGCGGACTCAACGTCGGCCTGGCACTCGGCCTCTGCCAGCTTCCGGTGACCCTGCTCGCGATCGCCCTCTACGAGCGGACCGCACGGCGTACGGTCGACCCGCTCGCCGCCGCACTGCGAAGAACAGGAGCGGCCCGATGAACTGGATCGACGAGTCAGCGCAGGCGATGTCCCTCGTGGCGTTCATCGCGGTCGCCTCCGTCACTCTGCTGCTCTGCGTGATGACCGGCCCCGACCACGACGACCTCGCCGAGTTCTACACCGGCTACCACTCGCTCTCCCCCGTCCGCAACGGCCTCGCCATCGCGGGGGACTACCTCTCCGCGGCGACCGTCTTCGGCGCCAGCGGACTCGTCGCCCTCACCGGCTACGACGGGCTCGTGGTCGGCCTGAGCACCTCGCTCTCGCTCGTCCTTCTGATGTTCCTGCTCGCCGAACCGCTGCGCAACGCCGGCCGGTTCACCATGGGCGACGTGTTCGCCCGCCGCGCCCCCGGCCGCGCGGTCCGGATCACCTCCTGCGGCGTCACTCTCACCGCCCTTCTGCCACTGATGGTCGTCCAACTCGCCAGCAGCGGCGATCTGATGGCCTTCATCCTGGGATTCGACAGTTCCGGCTTCCGCACCGGTTCGATCATCGCGCTCGGGATCATGATGATCAGTTACGCGGCGATCGGCGGGATGAAGGGGACCGCCCTGATCCAGATCATCAAGACGGTTTTTCTCGTCGTCGCCTGTCTCACCATCTCCGCACTGGTCATGAACCACTTCGACTGGTCCGTCTCCGCGCTGCTCGCGGCCGCCCAGCGGGGCAGCGGGGCCGGGGCCGCCTATCTGCAGTCGGGGCTCCAGTTCGGCGGCAGCGGCCTCGACATGGTCAGCTCCGAACTGACTCTCGTGCTCGGCGTCGCCGCGCTGCCGCACGTCACCATGCGGATGACGGGTGCCCGCAGCGCGCGGGCCGTCCGCCGCTCGATGTCCTGGGCGGTCTCCGTGGTCGTCGGGATCTCTCTGCTGCTCACCGTGATCGGTTTCGGTGCGGCCGCGTTGGTCGGCCACGACCTCATCGTCGCCGCCGGGGCACAGGGCAACAGTTCGGTGCTCCAGGTCAGCGGTGTACTCGCGGGCAGCGGGAAGATCGGCGCACTGGTGCTCACGGCGATGACGACGGCGATCTTCCTGACCCTGCTCGCCTCAGTCGCCGGAATGATCCTGGCCTGTGCGAACTCGCTGGCCCACGACCTGTTCGTGCACGGGATGCGCGACGGGAGCAGGCGGCCGGTCGCGGACCGGACCGAGATGGGCGCCGCGCAGGCCGCGGCGGCCGGCGTCGGGCTGCTCGCCATCGTCCTCGCCGTGGCGGCCCGGCATTGGAATCTCCAGGCGCTGGTGACGCTCTCCTTCTGCATCGGGGCGTCGGCGCTGGCCCCGGCGCTCGTCTACAGCATGTTCTGGCGGCGCTTCACCCGTACCGGGCTGCTCTGCACCCTCATCGGCGGCACCGTCGCGGCCCTCGTGCTGATCACCGGCACGAATCTGGTGTCGGGTTCGCCCGGGTCGGTCTTCCCCGGACACGACTTCAACTGGTTCCCGTTCACCACGACCGGCCTCGTCTCGATCCCGGCCGGATTCCTGGCGGGCTGGCTGGGCACGGTGCTGCCCCGGCGGACCTCCGCCGAGGCGCGCCGGCGGTACGAGGTGGAGGAGCCGTGGATCCTCGCGGGCGCGCCGCCGGCCTCCCGCCGCTGAACACCGCCGCCATCGGCCGTGTCCGTCAGTAGGGAGGTGACGGGCTGCGGAGCCATGAATCGACCGGTAACCCTGGTATCAGTAAGTCAGGTCTCTACGACACAAGTTGTTGACGCGTGATATTCCGCCCACACCGTCTTCCCGACAGGAGTGCGAGGAGCCGAGCCCCACCGGTTGGCAAGGATGTCGACGAGGAACAGTCCACGCCCCGACTCCTCCTCGTCCGCAGGTGCCACGGGATCGGCGGACGGCCGGTCCGGGCAGGCATCCGAGACCTCGATACGGAACTGGCTCGCCCGCACTTCGTAGACCAGGCTCAGAAGGAAGTCACGGCCGGGCACCCGGCCATGACGTACGGCGTTCGCTGCGAGTTCCGCGACCAGCAGGGCAACGGTGCAGGAAGCGTCCGAACTCGGCGGGAACCCCCACTGTTCCAGGTGCCTCACGGCGGTCCGCCGGGCAAGCCGGGCGCCCCGGGGAGACGACGTGAACTGCATCGAGATGAGGTGCCGTTCGGCAGCCGAGGCCACGGCCGACGCCTGCCCGTGCGGCTGTGGAGTGCCATCCAATTCCCGCTTCGGGTCCTCGTCCGGCGGGGTCACTGTCCTGAGCATGGTGCGATCCATTCCGGTGGTTCGATCCATCGCACGTCCCCATGCGTGTGGGGGTCGTGACGTTCCGTACTCAAGATTCGTCCGATGGGCCTACGCTCGAAAGGTGACGAAGCCTTACCTTCCAGGCTGTAAGGAACGGAAGTGACGCCTTGGCCAAAGCAATCGATCCCCAGTCCTCGATGGCCGCGCTGTTCGGTTCACGGGTGCGCAAACTCCGTACGGCAGCGGGGCTGACCCAGGCCGAACTGGGCGAGAAGACACACGTCGTCAGCTCCCGGATCACCCAGATCGAGCGCTCGTCCGGGGCCAAACCGACGCTCGAACTGACACGGGCCCTGGACACCGCACTTGTAGCGGACAACCTGCTGATCGACCTGTGGCCGTACGTATATCGGGAGGCATTCCCGGACTGGTCGCGGGCGTTTATGGCGCACTCGGCGCGGGCGGTGTCGATCCGGCAGTACGCGGCGCACGTGGTGCCAGGTCTGTTGCAGACCGAGGCATACGCACGGGCGGTCCTGAGCGTTGGGCGATCGCTCAAGAACGAGGAGCATCTGGCGGAACGGCTGTCGGCCCGGCTGGAACGTCAAGAACGCCTTGATGCTCCCGACCGCCCCGATCTGTGGGTCGTTCTCGACGAAGCCGTATTGCGACGTCCCGTCGGCGGCTGGGGTGTCACGCGAAACCAGTTGATCCGACTCTTGGAAGTCGCAACAGAACCGCACATCACTCTCCAGGTACTGCCGTTCGATCAGGGCGAGCACGACGCCATGGGCGGCTCCCTTACCGTTCTGACGCTGCCGGACGGCACGGAAGTCGGCTACACGGAGGGCGCCCACTACGGCCAATTGATCGAGGATCCAGAGGAGGTCAGCCGCTTCGCGGTGACCTACGATCGGCTGCGGGCAGTAGCCCTGCCCCCGCTCATGTCACTCGACATGATCCGATCAGTGATGGAGGGCAACCACCGTGGAGCGAGTGTCCCGTCTCGATCTGACCGGCGCCGACTGGCGCAAGAGCAGCTACAGCAATCAGGAGGGGGGCGACTGCGTGGAGGTGGCAGACGGATTCCCCGGCGTCGTCCCCGTCCGTGACAGCAAGAACGTGACCGGCCCTGCCCTGGCGTTCCGAGTGGCCTCCTGGGCCGCGTTCATAAGCGAGTTGAAGACGAACCAGCGCTTCCGCCCCGGTCGTTAGCCGGCACTGGTTCGAGCTCCTGTGCCGAGCCGTGGTGCACCTTGCTGCCTGCCTTCTGCCCGGCCGCGTAGGCCGGCTGCCGCCCGGCAGCCCGCCTACTGATCACGGTTGCTTCGCTCCAGGAGCCCACAGCGCAGCAACGGTGGGCCCTGGGCTGGGTCGCGTTCCGCAACTAGAGTCTTGGCCGTGAACCGTGTTGCACTGCGCCTCAAACGCACCACCGACCAAGGCATCCACGACGACCTTCAGTTGCGACTCGGTGTGTGGCGGCACGTGTGCGACTCGTTTTACTTCGCCATCGACGAGACTCCGACGGCTGGCGCGGACGTGGCGCGACAACTCGCCCGCCTCCTCGAACAATGGGGTGAGCAAGTCCAGCAGCTGAGGCCGGCCGGGGGCACAGCCTTCCTGCCGTTCGACTTCTCCGACGAGTGCACGGGGTGGCTGCGCGTGACGTCCCCAGACGGGAACCGCGCTCGGATGGAGGCCGGCTGGAGCAGCATCGAGGGCTGGAGCTTCTACCCCTCAGACATCGCCGACACAGCCCGGAACGTCGCCGACTTCGAGCCTGTCACCAACACCGCTGTGGACTGCCGCCTTGAAGACCTGCTCGCCACCGTCGCCGACAACCGAATCGAGTTCGCCGTGAGTAGCAGTTGATCCACGACTTCGGGCCCGAGGAGCTCTCTCGTTGGTATCGGGGCCGCCTGGTAGGTGGCCCGTTCAGGCCATTCGACCAGGACGAGTTCGACGCCCTTGAACGCGAGGTCGGACTGGCCTTGCCGACGGCGTACCGCTCCTTCTTGGAGGTGGCGGGCGGAGGGAACCTGGCCTACTCGGTCCATCTCTCAGCCTGCGAGCCCGAACCGCTCCAGGGCTTCGACGACCTCTGTCAGTTGGGCCGTGACGACGCCGGTGAGTATGGCTGGGGCACTCTCATGGGCGAGTACCGGCGCAGTCGCGAAGGGTGGCTCGCCGAGAACGTCTCCCCGACCGGTCTCCTGCCCATCGCCCGCAACGGCGGCAGCGACACCCTCTTCCTGGATCTGAACCCGGCCACTCATGGCCAGCTCCATGCGTTCGTCCACTCCGTTCCCCTCCCCGGGTATCTGGGCAGCCATGTCTTCACGAAGGTGGCCGACGACTTCGACGCCTACCTCGACAGCCTGTTCGTCGACCCTGACATGGCGGAGGGCGCGTGGACCGATGTCGCCGACAGCAGTCCCTCCGATCCCTGGCGGAGGACCGTCGAGGAATGGCTGGACAAGGAACTGCCGGGCTGGCGGGCTGAAGCCTGGGCCACGTCCTGATCTTCAGGCACTCCCCTCAGGCGTCTTCCGGACCCTGGGGGCTTCGCCGGGCCGCGTCCGGACCGGCCGGGGCCCGGTCGGGAGCGGTGCTCCGGTGTCACCGGGGGCTCGTCTCCGAGGGGCCGGTGGGTCACGGACCTCCCCAAAGGACTTGGGGAAAGAACCACCTGCCCTCCCTCCCCTCCCAACTCGTCACCCGCACGGGTGACTTGGTTGCATATGCGGGGCGGGGCCGGTTACGTTCGCCGCGACAACCTCACACATGAAGACGGCCCCCGGCCGGGACGGCAATCCCGATCGAGGGCCTGACCAACCAGGAAGAAGCACCTTCCCAATGGCTGATTCGCAGTCTAACGCGCGCCCGCGCGCCGAAGCCGGAGCTCCGACCTCCGGCGTGATTCATGTACGCACGCGCCTCACCGCCCACTTCACCGTGATCACCAACGCCCTTGCGCAGCGCCCCGGAAGCGCGGTCACGGTCGGCGTCGCCGCATACATCCTCTCGCTGCCGGACGGCGCCCGCGTGAGCGTCGCCGCGCTGTGTGCGCACTTCACCGAGGGCGAGATCCTGATCTCGCGGGCACTCCGGGAGCTGGAGGACGCCGGATATCTGGAACGCCGCCGGGTGCGCGGGGCCAACGGCCTGATCCACACCCGGACGTACTTCTACGACGTGCCCGGCCAGGGAGACCGGCCCACTCCGCCGCCGCGTCCCCGAAAGCCTTCGACGGCGGAGGACATGCCCGCCCCGGACACTGAAACCGGATCCGCGTCCACGGGTGACGCCCAAGACGCCCCGGCACCTGCCCCTGAGTCCGGGGCAAGCACCGCCGCAGCTCCCGCATCCAGCGCTCCTGAGAGCGTCGAGGCCGGATGCGGAACTGCCGCCCCGAACAGCGGCGTTGCCCCTCCCCCGCTCTCTCTCGACGATGCCGATGCGCAAGCCGTCGTCATCCTCGCCTCGCTGCGCATCGTCAACCCGAGGCTGATCCTGTCCCGGCGCGAAGTGGCCGAGCTCGCCCCTGCCGTCGCCGAGTGGCTCGCGCGGGGCGTCGGTGCCGAGGAGATCACCCGGGCGCTCACCCGTGATCTCCCCGACCCGCTCCGGGCCCGCCCGTCGCGCATCCTGGCCTACCGTCTCGGGGAACAGCCCATCGCCGTACCCGCCACACCGCCGGACCGGCCGAATACCCTGCCCTGGCAAACCTGTGAAGGCTGCGAGCGCGCCTTCCGCGCCGCCCGGCCCGGCAGTTGCCGCGAGTGCCGCCACTGCGACGGCTCACCCGACATTGACGAGCGCACAAGAGCCGAGTCCATCGACACCATGCGCGCGGCACTGCGCAGCGCGAAGGACAGGCAGGCCGCCTGAACCGCCTCCGGAGGCCTACGGATCAGTTCCCCGCGGGCGCCACACGCCCGGTGAGCGCCGCAAGCGAATTGCGTACGTGCGTCATGTGCGCCTGCACCTCCTCGCGGCCCTCCTCGTGCTCCCGCAGGATCCGCTCGGTCTCCCGGACCATCCGCTCCTCGCGCACCCTGGCCGCCGTGATCAGCGCGGCGGCCTGCGCGTCGGCGTCCTCCTGGCCGTGCCGCGCCGCCTCCTCGGTCTCCGCCAGGGCCCGACGCGCCTCGGCCAGCCCGGCCTCCGCCCGGTCGATCAGCTCGTCGTGCCGCGCGGCCTGGGCTGCTTCGGCATCCGCCAGTTCGCGTTCGGCGGTCTTCCAGCGCTCGGTGTGCTCGTGCTCCTGGCCGGCCAGCACGCTCGCGGTACGGCGGCGGGTCTCCGCCATCGCGGCCTCCGCCTGGTCGCGCTCCTCTTCGGCTTCCGTGCGGGCAGCGGCGAGCATGGAGTCGGCGCTGTGCTGCGCCGCGGCCACCGTCTCGTCGGCGTGGGACCCGGCGGCCGACCGGATGGCGTCGGAGTCCGCGCGGGCGGAGTCGCGGAACGTGCGTGCCGCCGCGTCCGCCGCGTCCCGCAGCGCCTGCCCCTCCTCCTGCGCGGTGCTGCGTACGGTCTGCGCCTCCTCGTAGGCGAGCGCCAGGATCTCCTGCGCCCGCTCGCCGAGCGAGGCGTACGTCTGCGGGGCGAGCGTGGCGACGACCTCGGTCAGCCGTGCCGACTCGGCCTCCAGCTCCTCCGCCAGCGCGGTCAGCCGGGACGCTCTCTCCCACGCCTCGGTCCGCTCCGCCGACAGATCGGCCACTCTTCTGTCCACCTGCTCCGGGCGGTAGCCACGTCCTCGCACCACGACGAAGCCGTACGCGGACACCGGTGCAGCACTCATCCTTGAAGCCTCTCTCCGACTCTCCGACCACCAAGCAATACGCCAAGGATGCGGCAAATGGCAGAGAAGTCCGAATCCATTCGGTGGTTTCCCGGAGGGAAGCGACAGGTGTCACAGACAACAAAGCGCCCGGATCCCCTGGCGGGGTCCGGGCGCCTCGTGCTCGGCAGGTCGGGTCGGATCAGGTCAGATCAGGCCGTCCCACATCTGCTCCAGCAGCACCGACCACCAGCTCTCCGGCGACGCGAGCGCCGCCGGGTCCAGTGCCACCAGCTGCGCCTGGAAGTCGACCGTCCAGCGGCCCGCCTGCTCCGGGTTGAGGCCGAAGCGGAGCCGCCACATCCGGCCGAGGAGCGCCATCGAGCGCGTGAACTCCGGCAGGCCGGTGTTCACGAACTGCGGCGGCACCGGCTGCCCGCCGGGACCCGCTTCCACCGGCACGGCCACGATGTTCGCCGTGCCGTACTGGACACAGATCGCCCGCCCGAAGTCGGACCCCACGACGAGGTACGACCCCGCGTCGGCGGCCGGCTGCACTTGCCGCTGCGCGGCCAGCTCAGCCAGCGTCGGCACCACCGGCTGACCCGGCTGCGCCCAGAAGAACGGCCCGAAGTCGGCGGGCAGACCCGCCCACACCAGCGTCCGCGCCACGATCTCGGGCACGCCCTGGCGGGACACCGCGCGCTGGTCGAAACGGAGCACGCCCTGCGGTCCGAAGGCCTGCAGCATCTCCTCCGCGATGGCCTCCGGCGGGATCGGCATCGCGGGCGGCATCTGCGGCAGCGGGGCCCGCACCGGCGCAGGGCGCGCCGGACCGTCCGCGACCTGGTGCAGCTCACCCTGATGGGTGAGCAGATGCTGCATGCCCTGCTGGCGGCTGGCGTGATCGGTGCCGTACGGGGCGACGCTGGTGATCCGCACCTGCGGCCAGGTCTCCCGAATCATCCGCGCACAGTAGCCACCCGGCAGCTCGCAGGACTCCAGCTCGGTGTGGAGCTCGATGACCTGCTGCGGCGGCACGTTCATGGCCCGCAGCTCGTGCAGCATCTGCCACTCGGGGTGCGGGGTGCCGGGTGCCGAGCGGCGGATCAGCTGCTGCTCGCTGCCATCGGGCGCACGGAAGCGCAGCACGGCCTGGTAGCCGGGGCCGACGGTCGGCTGACCCGTCGGCGCCTGCGGATAGCCGTACGCCGGGGGCGGCGGGGTGTGCGGATTCGGCGGCACGGGACTGGGGGCGCCCCCCGGCGGCATGCCGGGGGCCCCGGGCGGGCCGGGCGGGCCGACCTGGGCAGGTCCCGCGAGCATCGTGGCCGCATGATGCGCGCCACCACCGGGCGGGGGCGGAGTCGACCCGGGAGGTCCGGGCGGGGCGGGAGGCTGCGGGGCGCCGGGGACGCCGGGCGGGCCAGGGGGCCTGGGCACGCTCGGGCCACCCATGCCCGGCTCGGCGAACATCGTCGCTGCCTGATGCACTCCGCCACCGGGCGGGGGTGGGGTGGATCCGGGAGGTCCGGGCGGGGCGGGAGGCTGCGGGGCGCCGGGGACGCCGGGCGGGCCAGGGGGCCTGGGCACGCTCGGGCCACCCATGCCCGGCTCGGCGAGCATGGTCGCGGCGTGGTCGAAGCCGCCACCGGGCGGCGGCGTCGACCCAGGAGGTCCGGGAGGCGCGGGAGGTCCAGGAGGCGCGGGCTGTCCGGGAGGTCCAGGAGGCGCGGGCTGTCCGGGAGGCGCGGGAGGCTGAGGTGCACCGGGCGGGCCGACCTGCGAGACGAGCTGCGTCGGCAGATACCCGCCCGCCGGGGCACCGGGCGCGCCAGGACCCGAGGGCGGCGGCACGGGCGCACCCGGCCTGGCGCCCGGCGTGCCGGGGGCGCCGGGCGGCGGCGGAGTGGCCGACCCGCCGCCGCGCGCACCGCGCGGCGGCCTGGTGGCCTTACTGGTGGTGGCATCGGCGATGTCACCGCTCCCGGGAGCCCCGGGGGCACCCGGCACGGGGGCGCCGGGTCCGGGCGCGCCCGGACCCGGCGGGTTCAGGCTGGGGGCGATCGCCGTCTTGGGCAGCCGGCTGCCGCCCGACATCAGCGCGGTCGGCGCTTCCGCGGAGACCACCGGCGGCGGGGTGCCGTCGTCATCGGCGCCCGAGAGCGGCGGCGCGAACACGGTGGCCGGCAGCGCGACCGCCCCGTCGTCGGAGTCCGCGTTGGTGTCGGTCCCGGCCCACGGGGTGGCCCCGGTGGGCACGCTCGGCGCGGAGGCCGGAACGCCGTCGGGGGCGGTGGGCTCATGCTCGTCCTGCGCACCGGCGCCCTCCCAGGGCGGCTCACCGGACGGCGTCCCGGAAGGGGCCGCCTGCGCGGGAACAGAAGGAGCCGGAGGCGCGGAAGGCGCGGGGGGAGGGTTCCCGTCGCGCTCCGCCCGCCGGTCCGGTATCCCGAGCTTGTCCGCCGCTTCCTGGAGCCACTCCGGCGGGCTCAGCAGGAATGACGTCTGATTCAGGTCGACACGCGCCGACGGCACCGGGGCCGGGGCCCCGGCGACCGTGCCGTACTCCTCCTCGTACCGCCGGATCACCTCGCCCACCGGCAGGCCGGGCCAGAGCGTCGCCTCACCGCTGTCGCGGGCGATCACCAGCCGCTGCCGGCCGCCGTCCGAGACAGGGCCCTCCGCGCGGTCCTCGGCCCACACCACGAAGCCCAGCTCGAACTCGCGTACCCGCACCTCGCGGTGCTGGTACGCGGGCACGTCCGCGTTGACCCACTCGTCCGCGCGCTCCTGCGCCTGCGCAAAGGTCACCATTGCGCTCACCCCTCCACCGGGACGGCCCGCGCGAAGCCGCCGTCCACCATCAGGTTCGCCACGGTCTCCAGCTCCGGCGGGTTGCCCGCCAGCCGCTGGAGGAAGGCGTCGAAGTCCGCACCACAGGGCAGCAGCAGGCGGTCCACGCGCTCCTGCACGCTCCAGCCGTCCTGGTCCCGGGCATCGTCGTACGCGCAGAACCAGACCGAGCCGACGCCATTGCCCCGGACCTTCACCGCGAGCAGGCCGCCCTGGACGAAGCCGACGCCCAGGTAGTCCTTGGTGAGGTGGTCACGCTGACACTTGTTGACGTACACCAGGTCGTTCACCGCGGCCTCGTCACGCACCGTGAAGAACGGCTGATCGACCAGGAGACCGAGCTCCGCGTCGAGCGCCGCACCGACCGGGGCCGAGCCGCCGGCCGCCTTCAGGAACGAGCGGTACGCGCCCGGCAGCCGGTAGCCGAGGTCCTCCTCGACGCCCTGTATCTGCTGCTCACTGACCGCGACCGCGCCCTTCGGGAGCCGGAAGTGCGCGGGCCGGGTCTCCTGCAGCGGACGCGTGCCCCGCTTGTTCTGGTCGACCGAGGTGGTCGCGAGACCACCGTGGTGCCGGAGCAGTGCCTTGACCTCGACCGGGACGAGCTCCATCCGCCGGCCGCCCGCCACATGGTGCCAGGTCCAGCCGTGCGGGGTGGCGACCGCCGGAATCGTGTCCCACAGTTCGTGGCCGCTCGCCGCCAGCGCCGCGTTGGCCGAGACGTAGTCGGTGAGCCGCAGCTCATCGACACCGAAACCCTGCGGAGGCTCGGCGATCTCGGCGGCGGCGCGCGCGTACGGCGTGAATACCGGGCAGCCGTTCTCGTCCACGCACACACCTCTGGGGTGGCGGGACGCCCGGACCGGATCCGGGAAGTGCACGACCTGCCCGGCGTAGGCCGCGTTCGGTGGCGCGGCTTGCTGCCCGAGCCGACCTGTCGTCATGGCGGTTGCCCCCTGCTGCGTCTGTCTGGTGAGGACCGACCTGCCCATGGGGACGGTCCGGGCACAGCCTATGCGGTGGCGCAACAGGGGGTCTCGCCCCTCCGCTTCCCTTCCGGTTCACTTCCGCCATCCGCTCCCCTTCGGTCACGAACCGTCACAACTGAGTGACGGACGAGCGTCGGTCAGGCCACTGTCCGCGACACGCAGACACGTTTCACCGACCCAGCTTCCCCACCGACTGGCACATTTGGCAGGCTGTCACCGCAACTCGGGGGGATTGCACGGGAGGGACATTCGCACCATGCACACAGCACAATCAGTCACATCCGGGGATCCGCGCCTCGACTGGAGCAGCACCGGAACGCCCAGCACACCTCGTCTCCACCAACGCCGCGACGGCATCCTGCCGGCCGTGGCCGCAGCGCTGTCCGTCCGCGGTGAGACACTGACCTGCACGGCGGGCAAGGGCGACCAGCCGCCCGTACTGCACCCGCTGGTCCAGGACTTCCTCGACACGCTCACCAGCGGGCAGCGCGAACGCTTCACCGGCCGCTGCCCCGAGGCGATCCTGCTCTCGCGACAGCTCACCGCCGCGGAGACCGGCCGGTCCAAGCGGGCCCAGCGCAAGCCGCTGACCAGCGGGGAGGCGCGGCGCGCACTGAAGCACTCGCGGCTGACCGCGCGTCGGATCCGCGAGGACGGCGACCCGATGCACGGCACTTACGCACCACCGTGCCGCTCCTGCACGGCGATGCTCGCCCATTTCGGCGTCCGTCCCGTCGACCTCACCACCACCAGCGCGGTGACCACCGCCGAGAAGGGCTGATCGCGCGCCGATGCACGACCGAACCGACCTTCCCCAGCAGAGCGAGCGCGCGACCCGTGCGGACCGCGCCTCCGCCACCCGCTTTCCCGCCGCCGTCGACGCCGCCCTGCGGACCGCGGGCTGGCAGCCGGGACGCTGGGACATCCGGCAGGCGGAGGAGTGGGCGGACGCGCTGCGCGCGCACACATCGCCGGCCGGACACGAGCACGCGGTGTTCCCGGCGGCGGTGGAGGCGTGGGCGGAGTTCGGCGGCCTGCACATCACGGCGCCCGCGCCGGGCCGGCAGATCGCACCGGCGTCGGTGCGGATCGACCCGCTGAGCGGACTGCACCTGGCCCGCACCCTCGGTGACCTCGGGCGGGCGCTGCAGACCGAGGTCAGCCCGCTGGGCGAGGAGGGGGACGGGCAGGCGGTCCTCGCGATCGACGCCGAGGGGCGGGTGTACAGCATCGACCACACCGGCGACTGGTTCCTGGGCGCGGACATCGATCAGGCCCTGGCGACGCTGGTCGGCGGGTTCCAGCCGGAGCGTCTGACGTCGAGCTGAGCGGGTTCCGGGGCGGGGGCGGTGAGGCGGGCCGGGGGCGTCCGGGGACCGCTCGGTCCTCGATCGCCGGGCGGGCTTCACCTGCCGGTTTTCTCGGCCCGCAGCCGTGACGGCGGGAACGCGCCGACCGCAATCGCCGGACGGGCTCGAAAAGCCGGCCTGCGCACCGCGCATCCCCCACGGGGTGAGCGCCGCGTCCGCATCGCCGGACGGGGCGGGACCGCAGGCGGGTTACGCGGCCCCGCGGACCGGGAGTACCGCCGACACCCGGAAGCCCCCCGCGTCCGTCGGGCCCGAGACGAATACGCCGCCCAGGCCCAGCACCCGCTCCCGCATCCCCACCAGGCCGTTGCCGCCGCTCGGCAGCCCCGCGTCCGTCGCGGCGTCGTCCGACGGGCCGTTCTCCACCTGCATCGCGACTTCCGAGCCCCGGTGCGCCAGCCGCACCCACGTCTTCGCGCCCGCCGCGTGCTTGTGGACGTTCGTCAGGGCCTCCTGCACCACCCGGTACGCCGTCTGTTCCACCTCGGGGGCGTACGCGCACGCCTCGCCGTCCACCGACAGCTCCACCGTCATCCCGGCCGCCCGTGACTGCCCGACCAGCGTCTCCACCTCGTGCAGCCGCGGGCCGTCCTCCGAGGCGGCGGCCGCCGCAGCGGCTGCCGCCTCGCCCACCGCGGCCAGCGGAACCTTCGCGCCCCGGGTCACCGCCGGATCCCCCGTCCGCAGGACGCCGAGCATCTCCCGCAGTTCGGTCAGGGCCTGCCGGCCCATGTCGCCGACCAGCGCCGCGTTCCGTACCGCCTTCGCCGGGTCCTTCGGAGCGACGGCCTGCAGGGCGGCCGCATGCACCACCATCAGGCTGACCCGGTGCGCGACCACGTCGTGCATCTCGCGCGCGATCCGGGTCCGCTCCTCCGTGCGCGCCCATTCCGCCCGTTCCTCGGCCCGGTCGGCGAGCAGCGACAGTTCCCGTTCCAGTGAGTCCGCCCGCTCCCGCAGACTCTCCATCAGCCGGCGCCTCGCCCCTATGTAGAGGCCGAACAGCACGGGCGGAGCCGTGAGGCCCAGCGACATGAAGAGGGACGTCAGCGGTACATACCAGTCGCCCGGCCCGAAGTCCCCGGGATGCACGGAGACGCTCTGCCGCAGCCGTACGTACGTGACGATGAACGTCCCGGCCAGTGACATTCCCATCAGCACCACGGTGATCCGGCGCGGTACGTCGGACGCGGCCAGCGTGTAGAGGCCGACCAGGCCCATCAGGAAGCCCATCTCGGCAGGCGTCGTCGCGATCGCGACCAGCACCACGGCGATCGGCCAGCGCCGCCGCACCACCAGAACGGCCCCGGCGAGCAGGCCGAACACCACCCCGACGGGCACCGGCAGCCCGGTGTCCCCCGCGAACGCCACACCTTCCAGTGCGCATTCCAGCGCCGACAGGAGCGCCAGCCCCACATCCAGGGCGACACTGCGCCGCCGTTCCCACCACCAATAGCGGCGAGCAGTTGTTCCTGCGCCTTCCCGGTATGCCCCCGTTGCGGTCATGGCATCCAGCCTACGGGCGGGCGCACCTCATTTTCGGGCTACGCGCATCACAGCGCGCCTCGCCGGGGCGCATGAACCGTCGCGTCGAAGGCCGCCGGTACGGCATAGTGTTGTCTGCCCGGTCGACGACCTGACGGTCTGTCCAGTCGATCGGCTTCGCTGTCCCCTGTGGTGTAACGGCAGCACAGTGGCTTTTGGTGCCATTTGTCCGGGTTCGAATCCTGGCAGGGGAGCATGCACGGGCGGGCCCCGGCCATGACGGTCGGGGCCCGCGCCCGTTTCGGCCCGTAGCTCCCCGGTATCCTGCGGATGTCCACCATCCGAAGCCGAAGGGCACATCCGTGTGCGCCGGACCTCCTCAGGCCCCCGGCGCCGCTCGATCAGGGGAGGCCCCCATGGCAGCCGTCATCGTCCTCGCAGCGGGTGAGGGCACCCGCATGAAGTCGAAGACCCCGAAGGTTCTGCACGAGATCTCCGGGCGCTCACTCGTCGGGCATGTCGTCACCGCCGCGCGCGAGCTGAACCCCGAGCACCTCGTCGTGGTCGTCGGCCATGCGAGCGAGCAGGTCACCGCACACCTCGCGACCGTCGACAGCCAGGTGCGGACCGCCTACCAGGCCGTCCAGGGCGGGACCGGCCACGCCGTGCGCACCGCGCTCGAAGAACTCGGCGGCACCGTCGAGGGCACGGTGATCGTCGTCTGCGGCGACACCCCGCTGCTCTCCGGTGCGACGCTCACCGCGCTCGCCGCCGTCCACACCGCCGACGCGAACGCCGTCACCGTGCTGACCGCCGAGGTCCCGGACGCCACCGGCTACGGCAGGATCGTCCGCGACGCCGCGAGCGGCGCGGTCACCGAGATCGTCGAGCACAAGGACGCCACCGACGCTCAGCGCGCCATCCGCGAGATCAATTCCGGGGTCTTCGCGTTCGACGGACGGCTGCTCACGGACGCCCTCGGCAAGGTCCGCGCCGACAACAGCCAGGGCGAGGAGTACCTCACCGACGTGCTGTCCATCCTGCGTGAGGCCGGGCACCGCGTCGGTGCCTCCGTCGCTGCCGACCACCGCGAGATCCTCGGGATCAACAACCGCGTCCAGCTCGCCCAGGCCCGCACCCTGCTGAACGAGCGGCTGCTGGAGCGGGCGATGCTCGCCGGCGTGACCGTCGTGGACCCGGCGACGACGCTGATCGACGCCACGGTGACGTACGAGCAGGACGCGATCGTGCACCCCGGCACCCAGTTGCTCGGCACCACACACCTCGCCGAGGACGCCGAGGTCGGCCCGAACAGCCGGCTGACGGACACCACCGTCCACGCGGGCGCCCGCGTGGACAACACGGTCGCGGTCGGGGCGGAGATCGGCCCGGGCGCGACGGTCGGCCCGTACGCGTACCTGCGCCGCGGCACCACGCTCGGCCCGAAGGCCAAGGCCGGTACGTACGTGGAGATGAAGAACGCCACGATCGGCGAGGGCACGAAGGTGCCGCACCTGAGCTATGTCGGCGACGCGACCATCGGCGACCACACCAACATCGGCGCCGCGAGCGTCTTCGTGAACTACGACGGGGTGTCGAAGCACCACACGACGATCGGGTCACACTGCCGCACCGGGTCGGACAATATGTTTGTGGCTCCTGTCACGGTCGGGGACGGCGTGTACACCGCCGCCGGCTCGGTCATCACCAAGGACGTACCGCCCGGTTCACTGGCCGTCGCCCGTGGCCAGCAAAGGAATATCGCGGGTTGGGTGGCCCGCAAGCGTCCGGGCAGCGCCGCCGCGCAGGCGGCACAGGCCGCCGCGGAGGAGACCGACAGCGAAAGCTGACCGGAAACGGGTACGCCGCGCACGGCGTACCGTGATAGATGCTCACCCCATTTCGGCTGGCTCGTTGCACATCGGGACGCATGCGTGCAGCGCCAGGAACACGTCTGAGGAGACTGTGCTGTGACCGGGATCAAGACGACCGGCGAGAAGAAACTGATGCTCTTCTCCGGCCGCGCCCACCCCGAGCTGGCCGAGGAGGTCGCGCACCAACTGGGTGTCGGCCTCGTGCCGACGAAGGCCTTCGATTTCGCCAACGGTGAGATCTACGTCCGCTTCCAGGAGTCCGCACGCGGCGCCGACTGCTTCCTGATCCAGAGCCACACGGCTCCGATCAACAAGTGGATCATGGAGCAGCTGATCATGCTGGACGCGCTGAAGCGCGCGTCGGCCCGCTCCATCACGGTGATCGTGCCGTTCTACGGCTACGCCCGCCAGGACAAGAAGCACCGTGGCCGCGAGCCGATCTCGGCCCGCCTGGTCGCCGACCTGATGAAGACCGCGGGTGCCGACCGCATCCTCACGATCGACCTGCACACCGACCAGATCCAGGGCTTCTTCGACGGCCCGGTCGACCACCTCTTCGCGCTGCCGATCCTCGCCGACTACGTCGGTGCCAAGGTCGACCGCTCGAAGCTGACGATCGTCTCCCCGGACGCCGGCCGCGTGCGCGTCGCCGACCGCTGGTGCGACCGCCTGGACGCCCCGCTGGCGATCGTCCACAAGCGCCGCGACAAGGACGTCGCCAACCAGGTGACCGTCCACGAGGTCGTCGGCAACGTCAAGGGCCGGGTCTGCGTCCTGGTCGACGACATGATCGACACCGGTGGCACCATCTGCGCCGCCGCCGACGCCCTGTTCGCGCACGGCGCCGAGGACGTCATAGTGACGGCGACGCACGGTGTGCTCTCCGGCCCGGCCGCGGACCGGCTGAAGAACTCCAAGGTCAGCGAGTTCGTCTTCACGGACACCCTGCCGACCCCGGGTGAGCTGGAGCTCGACAAGATCACGGTGCTCTCGATCGCGCCGACGATCGCGCGCGCGGTGCGCGAGGTCTTCGAGGACGGCTCGGTCACGAGCCTCTTCGAGGAGCAGTAGAAACACCTGACCCAGAAGATCCACTTTGGGTGCGGCCTCCCCGCCGGGTAGACTCAGCGAGTTGCTCGGCGAGGGAGGCCGTACTCATGGGTACGGCGGTCCGTTATCGACGCGCTCTTCGTAGCAGGCCTGTCGTGGGCCGGGTGACCATCCAGTTTTCGTCACCCCACGAGGAGTGCAGTCATGGCCGAGATCAAGCTCGCCGCCCAGCCCCGTACCGAGTTCGGCAAGGGCGCCGCCCGCCGCGCCCGTCGTGACAACCAGGTCCCCGCAGTCGTCTACGGCCACGGTGCCGAGCCGGTCCACGTCACCCTGCCGGCCCACGAGCTGCTCCTTGCGCTCCGCACCGCCAACGTCCTGATCGGCCTCGAGCTCGACGGCAAGGACACGCTGGTCATCCCGAAGGCCGTGCAGCGCAACCCGCTCAAGGGCGACATCGAGCACGTCGACCTGCTGACCGTCAAGCGCGGCGAGAAGGTCAACGTCGAGATCGCCGTGCACGTCGAGGGCGAGCTGGCCCCGGGCGGCAACCTCCTCGAGTACGTGCAGAGCACCCTGCTCGTCGAGGCCGAGGCCACCCACATCCCCGAGTCCGTCACGGTCTCCATCGCGGGCCTCGACGCCGGTGACTCCATCGTCGCCAAGGACATCCCGCTGCCCGCCGGCTCCGTGCTGGCCGGCGACGAGGACGCCGTCGTGCTGCAGGTCGTCACCGCGCAGGCCGAGGAGCCGACCGCCGAGGGCGCCGAGGCCGAGGGCGCCGAGGCCTGAGCCTCGTTCACCCCGCTTCACCTGCTTCACTGACGGGGCGGCGGTTCCTTCCCCGGGGACCGCCGCCCCGTCCGCCTGCATCCGGGCCATCCGGAACCATCCGTACGCGAAGGAGACCGAGCGCAGATGTCCGACGCCACCGAACCCTGGCTCATCGTGGGCCTCGGCAACCCCGGCCCCGAGCACGCGGCGCAGCGACACAACGTCGGCTTCATGGTCGCCGACCTCCTGGCCGAGCGGATCGGCGGGAAGTTCAAGCGTGCCCAGAAGGCGCAGGCGCAGGTCGTCGAAGGCCGCATGGGCCCGCCCGGACCGGCCAACCGCCGCGTGATCCTGGCCAAGCCGATGTCGTACATGAACCTCTCCGGCGGCCCCGTCACCGCGCTGCGCGACTTCTACAAGGTGCCGACCGATCACATCGTGGCGATCCACGACGAGCTGGACATCGACTACGGGACGCTCCGGCTGAAGCTGGGCGGCGGCGACAACGGGCACAACGGGCTCAAGTCGATGACCAAGTCGATGGGGTCCGACTACCACCGGATCCGGTTCGGGATCGGCCGCCCGCCGGGCCGGATGCAGGTCGCCGACTTCGTCCTGAAGGACTTCTCGTCCACCGAGCGCAAGGAGCTCGGCTATTTCGTGGACCGGGCGGCGGACTCGGTGGAATGCCTGCTCGCGGAGGGCCTTGAGCGCGCACAGAGCGCGTACAACTCATGAGATAGCAGGGCGATCCTGGACCATTTCCGACCAGGGTCGGACGTGAAGTTGACCGAAAGCGTTCGTCTGCCCAAGGATCGCTCCCCATGAAGCGGAGCACCTCCCACCGCGCACTGTTCTACGGCCGCAGCGCCGCCCTGGGCTGCGTCGTCCTGCTGTTGCTCGTCGCGGGCGTCCTGTCGTCCTGGTCCTCGGCGCAGCACATCGTCCTCGCCAAGGGTCGTGAGCACGGCACGATGAACGTCACCGGCTGCGGCGCCGACGTCTGCACGGGACCGTTCGCCCCCGCCGAGCACGCCACCGCGCGCTCGCGTGTGACGATCGAGCGGTCCGTCGCGGTGAAGAAGGGCGGCAGGTTCCCGGTCGTCGTGAAGCCCGGCACCGACGAGGTCGTACGCACCGGGGTGCCGGGCTTCCTGCACTCCTGGGTACCGCTCGGCGGCGCACTGCTGCTCGCCGCCCTGATCATCGGCGGCGGCCTGCGGCTCACCCGGACCGCATGGGCAACCGGGATCGTGGGCGCGGCCCTGCTGGTGGCGACGTTCATCGCCCTCTGAGCCGCGCTCCGAGCCCTTCCCCAGGACGCCCCGAGGCGCGGACTCCCGTACCGGAGCCGCGCGTTCGCCTGATCGTTATCCGGAACTATTGGGGCAGAACCCTGCACAGGGGCGGATGCGCACACATCAAATTTGACGGTCGGAAGCAACCACAAGAAGCTGAGCCAATCCCCCCACGAGAAGCTGAGCCGCCCCCCCACGGCATCCCTCATCTCCTACGTTGGACTGCCCATATGCGCATACTCATTCCCGCCGGCGCTCTGGTCACCGCGGTGACCGCCTCGCTGCTGCTGGCACCTTCCGCCTCCGCGACGCCCAAGGGCGACAACGGCACGGTGAAGATCCACGACGCCAAGACCGGTGAGGAGCTTCGCAGGAACGAGCCGAAGGTCTGCTCCTTCTACCTCGACGCCTTCGGCTTCGACGCCACCCAGAAGGTCCAGTGGCACATCGAGGCCTGGGCCAACAATGACCTGGACAAGGGCGAAACGGTCAAGACGGGCGCCTTCGCGCTCGATGGTTCCGGCCACGGCCGTACCTCCGACATGACCCTGCCCGACGGCCAGTACAAGCTGTTCTGGAACTTCGAGGGCGAGAACGGCAAGGCCAAGCACAAGGTCTTCAAGACCGACTGCGAGCCGGGCAAGCCCGGCGAAGAGCCCACCAAGCCCGGTGAGGAACCCACCAAGCCCGGCGAAGAGCCCACCAAGCCCGGCAAGCAGCCCACGGCCACGCCGTCCAGCAGCCCGTCCGCTCCCGGCGGCGAGCAGCCGTCCGGCACCCCGTCCCCCTCGGAGAGCACCCCGGCCGGCGCCGCGGCCACCCAGGGTGGCGACTCCGGCAACCTCGCCGAGACCGGAAGCAATGCCCCGGTCGGCACGATGGCGGCGGTCGCCGCGGCGCTCGCCGCGGCCGGCGGCTTCCTGGTGATGCGCCGCCGCAAGGCCCAGCAGCACTGACGTCCGCGCAGCACAGTGCCCCCACCGGATGCGTCCGGTGGGGGCACTGTCGTACTCGGTGAGAGTGTCAGCCGGTGTTGCGCAGACCCGCGGCGACGCCGTTCACCGTGAGCAGCAGGGCCCGGGCGAGCAGCGGGTCGGCTTCCTCGCCACGCTCGGCGGCACGGCGCTGGCGGGCCAGCAGCGAGACCTGGAGGTACGAGATCGGGTCCAGGTAGGCGTCCCGGATGGCGAACGTCTGCTGGAGCACGGGGCTGGTGCCGAGCAGCTCGGTCCCGCCGGTGACCTTCAGGACTTCCTTCACCGTGAGCGCATGCTCGGCCTCGATGTCGGCGAAGACGTGCTTCAGCTCGTCGGGGACGAGCGTGTCGACATAGTGGCGGGCGATCCGCAGGTCGGTCTTGGCGAGCGTCATCTCCACGTTCGAGATGAAGTTCCGGAAGAAGTGCCAGTGCTCGTGCATCTCGTCCAGAACGCTGTCCAGACCGGCCTCGCGCAGCGCCTTGAGCCCCGAGCCGACGCCGTACCAGCCCGGCACGATCTGCCGCGACTGGGTCCAGCCGAAGACCCACGGGATGGCCCGCAGGCCGTCGAGACCGGCGCCGGAGTCCGGGCGCCGCGACGGGCGGGAGCCCAGGTGCAGCTCGGCAAGCTGGTCGACCGGGGTGGACGCGAAGAAGTACGCGGGCAGGTCCGGGTCCTCGACCAGCTTGCGGTAGGCGTCGTGCGCGGCGTCGGAGACGGTGTCCATCGCCGCGTCCCAGCGGGCCAGGGCCTCGTCGGACTGGCGGGGCGCGGTGTGCAGCGCGGAGGCCTGGAGGGTGGCCGCGACGGTCAGCTCCAGGTTCTCCCGGGCGAGCGCCGGGATGAGGTACTTGTCGGAGATGACCTCGCCCTGCTCGGTCACCTTGATCTCGCCCTCCAGCGTGCCCCACGGCTGCGCGAGGATCGCGTCGTGCGAGGGGCCGCCACCACGGCCGACGGTGCCGCCGCGGCCGTGGAAGAGCCGCAGCCGAACGCCATAGCGGTGCGCGACGTCACGCAGTCGGCGCTGCGCCCGGTGGATCTCCCACTGCGAGGTGGTGATGCCGCCGAACTTGGAGGAGTCGGAGTACCCGAGCATGACCTCCTGGACGTCGCCACGGAGCGAGACGAGCCGCCGGTACGAGGGGTCGGCGAGCATCTCGTCGAGAATCACATCGGCGGCGCGCAGCTCGTCGGTGGTCTCCAGGAGCGGAACGATGCCGATCTTGGCCCAGCCGCTGTGCAGATCGATCAGACCGGCCTCGCGGGCGAGGACGGCGGCGGCGAAGACGTCGTCGGCGCCCTGGCACATCGAGATGATGTACGACTCGATGACCTCGGGGCCGAACCGCTCGAACGCCTCCTTGACGGTGAGGAAGACACCGAGGGTCTTCGCGCCCGCAGCGTCCAGCGGGGCCGGGGTCGGGGCGAGCGGGCGGCGCGAGCGGAGCTCCTTGGCGAGCAGCTTCTGCCGGTAGTCGCGCGGCATGTCGGCGTACCGCCAGGACTCCTCGCCGAGCCGGTCGAAGAGCTGGCCGAGGGCGTGGTGGTGGGCGTCCGCGTGCTCACGTACGTCCATGGTGGCGAGCTGCAGACCGAACGCGGAGAGCGTGCGGATCGTGCGGTTCATCCGGCCGTCGGCGAAGAGACCGCCGCGGTGCTCGCGCAGCGAGGTCTGGATGAGCACCAGGTCCTCGATGAGTTCGGCCGTGCCGAGGTAGTCGCAGCCGGGGCGGTGCGGGGTGCCGCTGGCCAGCCGCTCGCGGGTGTTGAGGAGCTTCTGCCGGATGCAGGTGGCCTTGAGGCGGTACGGCTCCTCGGAGTTCAGTCGCTTGTAGCGCGGGCTGATCTCGGGGAGCCGCTCCAGGTCGGCCTGGAGGGAGGTGAGCAGCTCGTCGGTGGCACCCGTGTAGCGGATGGAGTTGGAGAGCAGTCCGCGCAGATTGTCGATGAGCTCCAGCGCGTCGGTGATGCCGTGCTCGTGCTGCAGGATCAGCACCTCCCAGGTGACGGCGGGCGTCACGTTGGGGTTGCCGTCGCGGTCGCCGCCGATCCAGGTGCCGAAGGTCAGCGGGCGGGTGCCCGCTGGCAGTTCGACGCCGACCCGCTCCAGCTCGGCGGCGAGGTCCTCGAGTACGTCCCCGACGGCGTTGGCGTGCAGCTCGTCGAGGTAGTAGATGGCGTTACGGGCCTCGTCGGCCGGTTCCGGGCGGACGACGCGGAGCTCGTCGGTCTGCCAGATGAGGTCGATGTTCTCGGCGAGCCGCAGGTCGTGGCGGCGCCGGTCGGCCTCGATGACGGGGGTCTCCAGCAGCTCGGCGATGCGGCGGAGCTTGTTCAGCACGGAACGCCGCGCGGCCTCGGTCGGGTGCGCGGTGAAGACGGGCCGTACGTTGAGGTTCTTGACGGTCGCGCGCAGGTGCTCGGGGTCCGCGTCCTTCAGCCGGTCGGCGGTACGGGCCAGCAGACCGCCCTCGGCGGCGCGCCGGTCGCGCATCTCGTGGGCGCGGTGGACCTGCTCGGTGACGTTGGCGAGGTGGAAGTAGGTGGAGAAGGCGCGCACCAGCTGCGCGGCGGTCTCCAGGTCCGTGTCGCCGAGGAGTTCGGCGGCTGCCTCGCCGTCGGTACGGGTCAGGGCGCGGACGCGCTCGACGAGGTCGAGGAGTTCCTGGCTCTCCTGACGTACGAGGGTCTCGCCCAGCAGATCGCCGAGGCGTCGGATGTCGGCGCGCAGCTCGGGGCTGGCGGCGGGGGTCTGGTCGGCACTGCTCACTGTGTGCGGCTCCTTGCAGCGATTGAGGAGGTGCGTCGCGAAGCGTCTCCCCACAAGGGGGGTCCGGGACCGCGGGCACAGCGGTGCTGTCGCCGCCCCGGGAAAGCAGAGTGCGGACCGCGCTGTCCGACGCTTCCAGGATAGGTGTCCATGCCGTCGGCGTTGCCCACAGCCCTCGTCGGCCCGGTGGGGCGGTAGCTCCGTCGGCTCAGCTCTCGTGCTGCGGGCCTCCGCGCTGCCATACTTACGAAACCGTAGGTTACGGATGCGTAGCCAGAGTTGTCCTCGTACTCCTCACCCTCCAGGGGACTCCCCATGAACACCAGCCCCGATGTGATCGACGACGCCCCGGCGGCGGCCGACGGTCCGGTCCTCCCTTCCGCCACGCTCGGCGGCGACAACAAGCGGTCGATCGAACAGATCGCCCTGCTGCTGTTCATCGTGGTGCCGTTCATGGCCCTGGTCGCGGCGGTGCCGCTGGCCTGGGGCCGCGGTGTGAGCTGGCTCGATCTCGGTCTGCTGGTCGCGATGTACTTCATCGGCTGCCACGGCATCACGATCGGCTTCCACCGCTACTTCACCCATGGCTCCTTCAAGGCGAAGCGCCCGCTCCGCATCGCCCTGGCCATTGCCGGATCGCTGGCCGTGGAAGGCCCGCTGGTGCGCTGGGTGGCCGACCACCGCAAGCACCACCGCTTCTCCGACGCCGAGGGCGACCCGCACTCGCCGTGGCGGTTCGGCGAGACGCTCCCCGCCCTGATGAAGGGGCTGTGGTGGGCGCACATCGGCTGGATGTTCGACGAGGAGCAGACCCCGCAGCAGAAATACGCCCCGGACCTGATCAAGGATCCGGCGATCCGCGGGATCTCCCGCCACTTCCCCACCCTCACGATCGTGTCGCTGGCGATCCCGCCGCTGGTCGGCGGTCTGGTGACGATGTCGTGGTGGGGAGCGGCGACGGCGTTCTTCTGGGGCTCTCTCGTACGGGTGGCGCTGCTGCACCACGTCACCTGGTCGATCAACTCCATCTGCCACGCGGTCGGCAAACGCCCGTTCAAGTCCCGTGACCGGTCCGGGAATGTGTGGTGGCTGGCGGTGCTCTCCTGCGGCGAGTCGTGGCACAACCTGCACCACGCGGATCCGACGAGCGCCCGGCACGGGGTGATGAGGGGCCAGGTCGATTCCAGTGCCCGGCTGATCCGCTGGTTCGAGAAGCTCGGCTGGGCCTATGACGTGCGCTGGCCGGACTCCGCCCGTATCGAGTCCCGCCGGATCGACTCCCGGCGCGAGTCCGCGCACGCCGAGGCGGCATGATTGACGACGTGGCGACCGACGGCAGCACGAACAACGAGAAGAACCGTCCCTCCTCCACCCGGCGTACCCGCCGCGTGAGGATGACCGGCAAGGAACGCCGCGAACAGTTGCTGGACATCGGCCGCACCCTCTTCGCCGACAAGGGCTTCGAAGGCACCTCGGTGGAGGAGATCGCGGCCCGCGCCGGCGTCTCCAAGCCGGTCGTCTACGAACACTTCGGCGGCAAGGAGGGCCTGTACGCCGTCGTGGTCGACCGCGAGATGCGCCAGCTCCTCGACATGGTCACCAGCGCCCTGACCGCCGGCCACCCGCGCGAACTCCTGGAACAGGCGGCGTTCGCGCTGCTCGACTACATCGAGACGTACACGGACGGCTTCCGCATCCTGGTCCGCGACTCCCCGGTCGCCCAGTCGACCGGCACGTTCGCCTCCCTGATCAGCGACATCGCCACGCAGGTCGAGGACATCCTGGGGCTGGAGTTCAAGGCCCGCGGCTTCGACCCGAAGCTCGCCCCGCTGTACGCGCAGGCGCTGGTCGGCATGGTGGCGCTGACGGGCCAGTGGTGGCTGAACGTCCGCAAGCCGAAGAAGGCGGAGGTGGCGGCGCATCTGGTGAACCTGGCCTGGCACGGCCTGGAGAACCTGGAGTCGAAGCCGCGCCTGATGGGTCACCGGAAGAGCTGACCCGGCTGGGGCCGGCCGCACTCGGCACGGCGGTGCCGGACGGGCGGGCGGCGGGCCGGCCCGAGCTCATCCCCTCGGCGTCCCCCACCTGTTTCAATACAAGTGTGATCGAATTTGTGATCGATTGTGTGGTGCTCGGCGTCGTCGGTTCTCTCGTCGGCATGCTGATCCGCCGCAGACACCGGCGGAGGCCGGCCCGGGCGGCCGACGGAGCGCCGACCGGGATCCCGTGCATGATCAAGCGGGCGTCCCACGGCAACCGCTGGCGCCCCGGGCAGCTGCTGATCAACGCGAAGCCCCTGACCTGGCGCCCGGCCTACGGCAGGTCGGCGGTCGTCCTCCCCGAGGATCTGCACCGGACCGCGGTGCGCGCGGCATCGACACGTGAGGGTCTGGTCATCAATCCGGGTTCCCGGATCGTGGAGTGCGCGTCGTCGGACGGGACTGTCCTGATCGCGGTCATGCCGCTGGATCTGGAGCTGGTGACCGGGGCCCTGAGCGGCGCATAGGCCAACCGTGACGTCGCACCGATCGGGATCGGCATCGCCCCGCGCACGCTCGACCGGCTCCGCGGCTCATCCGTCCACCGGCTCCAGGAATTCCAGCCGGTTTCCCACCGGGTCGCAGGAGTAGAAGCGCCGATGCCCCGGCAGGCCGGCGTCCCAGCGCACCTGCGCGCCGTGTGCCTCCAAACGTTCCGCGAAGGCCTCGATGTCCGTGACGCGCAGCCCCGGGTGGGCCTTCCTCGCCGGGCGGAAGTCGGCCTCGATGCCCAGGTGCAGCTGGACCGGTCCCGCCTGGAACCAGCAGCCGCCGCGGGCCGCGAGGACCGGCGGCTTGGGAAGTTCGGCCATGCCCAGGACGTCCACGTAGTACGTGCGCAGGGCGGGCTCCGAGCCTGCCGGGGCGGCCAGTTGGACGTGGTCCACGGCGACGATCATCACTTCCCCTTGTGGGCGACGGCGAAAATGCGGCGGAACGGGAAGACGGTGCCGTGCGGACCCTTCGGGTACGCGGTGCGCAGCAGATCCCGGTATGCGGTGAGGAACGCGTCGTGCGCCTCCGGGTCGTCCGCGAGCGCCGTCAGGACGGGGCGCAGGCCCGTGCCCTTCACCCAGTCGAGGGCGGCGTCCTCGCCCTGGAGGAGGTGGAGGTACGTGGTCTCCCAGACGTCCGCCGTGATGCCGGGGGCCGTCAGGGCGTCCAGATAGGCGGTGGGGCTGAGGACCGCGTCAGCATGGCGCAGGACGCCGGTCAGGCGGGAGCGCCAGCGCGGGGACTCCGCCAGTTCGCGCATCAGGGTGTGGGTGGGCTGGTCGAAGTTGCCGGGGACCTGGAAGGCGAAGGTGCCGCCCGGGGTGATGCCGTCCAGCCAGTCGGGGAAGCGGCCGGCGTGGCCGGGGACCCACTGGAGCAGGGCATTGGAGACGATCAGATCGTACGGCTGCGTCGGCGTCCAGGTCGTCGCGTCGGCCTCGGCGAAGTCCAGGAGGGGTGTGGCGTGGGCACGGGCCTGTTCCAGCATCCGGGGGGAATTGTCGTACCCGGTGATCCGGGCCGCCGGCCAGCGGGCCGCGAGAAGTGCCGTGACGTTGCCCGCGCCGCAGCCCAGGTCCGCGATGCGGGGCGCAGGGGCGGCCGGGGGCTCCGGGATGCGGGACAGGAGATCCTGGAACGGGCGGGTGCGGTGGTCCGCGTGGCGCAGGTACTGCTGCGGATCCCAGGTCGGTGTCGTCATGGCGCCAGGATCAGGGGGAAGTTATCTTGATGTCAAGACACTCGGATTCAAGAGACTTCATGTCGACAGACCCTTTACACTGATCCACATGGAGGACGAGGTTGACCGGCTGGTCGCTGCATGGCGTCGCGAGCGCCCCGACCTCGACGTGGAACCGCTTGAGGTGCTCAGCCGCGTCTCACGCCTGGCCCGCCACCTCGACCGGGCCCGCCGGATCGCCTTCTCCGAGCACAATCTCGAGCCGTGGGAGTTCGACGTACTGACGTCGCTGCGCCGCGCCGGGGCCCCGTACCAGCTCTCCCCCGGTCAGCTGCTCACCCAGACGCTGGTCACCTCGGGCACGATGACCAACCGCATCGACCGGCTGACCAAGAAGAACCTCGTCGAACGGCTCCCCGACCCCAGCGACCGGCGCGGCGTGCTGGTCCGGCTCACCGCGGAGGGGCGCGACAAGGCCGACCAGTCGCTGGCCGGACTGCTCGCCCAGGAGCGTGCCATCCTCGGCGAGCTCTCCCGCCACCAACGCGGCGAACTGGCCGGGCTGCTACGCCAGTTGACCGCCCCGTTCGACAACATCCCCGGATAGCTCGGCCGGTCCGACACCGGCGCGTCGGGCCAGCGCCACCGCGGCCAGCGTCGAGTGCACGCCCAGCTTCCCCAGCACGTTCTGCATATGCGTACGCACCGTGTGCGGGGAAAGGTACAACCGCTCCGCCACCGCCTTGCGGCCCAGCCCCGCCACCATGCAGCGCAGCACCTCGCGCTCGCGCGGGGTCAGCGACTCGACCAGCTGCTCGCTCTCGGTGCGGTGCTTGCGGGCTGCCGTCAGCTCGCGCAGGACACCGGTGAGCAGCGCCGGAGGCAGATGCGTTTCGTCGCGGAGCACCCCCCGGATGACCGTGAGCAGCCGTTGCAGCGAGCAGTCCTTGGCGACCCAGCCGGAGGCCCCGGCCTGCAGCGCCAGCGCGGCCCGGCGCGGGTCGTCCTTCTCGGCGAGCACCACCGTACGCACGGACGGCTGGCCCGAGCGGACCCCGGCGACCAGCGAGATCCCGTCGACCGGGGCGTGTTCCCCACTTCTCGGGGCGGGCACCGGGACCGGGCCGGGGACGGTGCGTCCCGTGGCCGTCGCCAGGATGCCCAGTTCGGCATCGACCAGTATCACGTCGTACCTACGGCCTTCGGCGGCCGCCCGCTCCAGGCATCGAAGCGCGGCCGGGCCGCTGCCCGCCGCCGCCACCTCGACGTCCGGTTCCGCCGCGAGTGCCGCCGCAAGCGACTCGGCGAAAATGCGGTGGTCGTCCACCACGAGAACCCGGATACGAACCACAGGGACCCCCACACTGCATCAGTTCCGGGGCCACCCCAGGACCCCCCGAACGGGACGGGCCAGTGCGGGCACGACGCCCGGAGCGATAAGGATGAACCGCAGTTCCACGGCCGCCGCCGTGTGCCGACTGCCACCCCGCCCCGGGCGTCGTGCCCGACTGTCTCGTACCCCTGAATCAGCACCGGCCCCCACCGGTGCTGAGCATCAGCGTACGGCCGGGGGCCCGCAGCGGAAGGCAAATCACAGAACTGATGGACCTCGGTGTTTAGGGTGTGGTTCATGTTTCATCTTGAGACAGAAGTAGACAAAGATCGTCGCCTTCTGCTGGGTGAGCGGCTGCACCACAGCAATACGGAATGTTCCCCGGAGCTCCGCGCACTCCTCGCCACGCCCGCCCAGCGCGAACTCCCGCTGGAGGTCTGGGCGATGGACGGCGAAGGTGCGCTGGCGGGTGGACTGGCCGGGCGCACCTGGGCCTACTGGCTCCATGTGGATCTGCTCTGGGTCGACCCGCTCCACCGCGGTTCCGGCCTCGGCTCGCACCTGCTCGCCGAGGCGGAACGGGTGGCCGTGACCGACCGCGGCTGCACCCGCTCCCGGCTGGAGACCTGGGATTTCCAGGCTCCGAACTTCTACCGGAAACGGGGCTACGAGGTGATCGGGCAGGTCGACAACTACCCGCCCGGAGTCACCGAGTTCATCCTGACGAAGACCTTCACCCAGTGCGACGGGCGCCTGCCGACGGGACCGCCGGGAAGACGCCGGGCGTCGCGTACCCGGCCGAGGTGAACGCCTCCAGCACCGACTTGGTGACCGCGTCCGCGTCCGCCTCGTCCACCAGCACGATCGCCGAACCACCGAAGCCGCCGCCGGTCATCCGCGCACCGAGCGCCCCGGACGCGTTCGCCGTCGAGACCACCAGGTCCAGTTCCGGGCAGGAGACCCGCAGATCGTCGCGGAGCGAGACATGGCCCGCGGTGAGCACCGGTCCCGCGGCCCGCACCTCGCCCGCGTCGAGCAGTGCGATGACCCGCTCCACCCGCGCGTTGTCGCTGACCACATGGCGTACGTACCGCACGACCGACTCGTCCGCGCCGGACTCGGCGAGCGTCTCGAGCGCGGCATCCAGACCCTCGTACGGAAGTTCGCGCAGCGTCCCTATGCCCAGCGCCCGGGCGCCCGCCTCGCAGCCTGCCCGCCGCTCCGCGTACGCGCCGTCGCCCAGCGCGTGCTTGACCCGGGTGTCGACCACCAGCAATTGCAGACCGTGCGCGGCCAGGTCGAACGGGACCTGGCGCTGAGTGAGGTCGCGGGTGTCGAGGTGCAGGGCGTGGCCCTCGACGCAGCACGCCGACGCCATCTGGTCCATGACCCCGCACGGCACGCCGACGAACGCGTTCTCGGCACGCTGCGCCAGCACCGCCAGCTCGGCAGCGGCCAGGCCGAGTCCGAAGAGGTCGTTCAGCGCGAGCGCGGTAACCACTTCGAGGGCGGCCGACGAGGAGAGCCCGGCGCCGGTCGGGACGGTCGAGGTCAGCTGGATGTCCGCGCCGGTGACCTGGTGGCCCGCCTCGCGCAGGGCCCAGACGACACCGGCCGGGTACGCCGCCCAGCCGTGGCCCTCGTGCGGTACCAGCTCGTCGACCCGCAGCTGGACGACACCGCCCGGCACGTCGGTGGAGTGCAGCCGCAGCTCGCCGTCGGTGCGGCGGGCGACGGCCGCGCGCGCGGTGTGCGGCAGCGCGAGCGGCATCACGAAGCCGTCGTTGAAGTCGGTGTACTCGCCGATCAGGTTGACCCGGCCGGGGGCCGCCCAGACTCCTTCGGGGGCGATGCCGTACAGCTCGGTGAAAGCGGTGACCAGCTCAGCGTTGTCGGTCATGGGGCGGTGGGCTCCTCTCGGCGGGCGAACGTCCAGGCGTCGGAGACGATTCCGGCCAGGTCGGCGCGGGACGGCTGCCAGCCGAGCCGCTCCCTGGCGGTGGTGGCGGAGGCCACCAGCACCGCGGGGTCGCCGGCGCGGCGCGGGGCCACGGTCTCGGGGACCGGGTGGCCGGTGACCTTGCGGACGGTCTCGATGACCTCGCGCACCGAGAAACCGTTTCCGTTGCCGAGATTGCAGATCAGGTGCTCGCCCGCGGTGGCCGCGTCCAGGGCGAGGAGGTGGGCCTCGGCAAGATCGGCGACGTGGATGTAGTCGCGTACGCAGGACCCGTCGGGGGTCGGGTAGTCGTCGCCGTACACGGAGATCGACTCGCGCTGCCCGAGCGCGACCTGAAGCACGAGCGGGATGAGGTGCGACTCCGGGCTGTGGCGTTCGCCGCACCTGCCGTACGCACCCGCCACGTTGAAGTACCGCAGCGAGACCGCGGCCAGTCCGTGCGCGGCCGCCTCGCCGGTGATCATGTGGTCGACGGCCAGCTTCGTGGCGCCGTACGGGCTGGTGGGCGCGGTCGGGTCGGACTCCGTGATGAGGCTGGAGACCGGTTCGCCGTAGGTCGCGGCGGTGGAGGAGAAGACCAGGGTGCGGACCCCCGCGTCGCGCATCGCGGCGAGCAGCGCGATGGATCCGCCGACGTTGTTCACCCAGTACTTCTCCGGGTCGGTGACGGATTCGCCGACCTGGGAGTACGCGGCGAAGTGCAGCACCCCGTCGTAGGAGGAGTCCAGCCAGCGGGCGGCGTCCTGGATGCGGCCCTCGATGAACTCGGCCCCGGCCGGGACACCCTCCCGGAACCCGGTCGACAGGTCGTCGAGGACGGTCACCGCGTGACCGGCCTCCAGAAGATGCGCGGCAACCACGCTGCCGACGTATCCCGCGCCACCCGTGACCAGGTACTTCTTCTGGAGCTTGCTCACTCGCTCGCTACCTCTCGCAGTCGCTGTGCCGCGGCCTCCGGCGGCACATCGTTGATGAACACATTCATGCCGGACTCGGAACCCGCGAGAAACTTCAGCTTGCCGGAGGTGCGTCGGATGGTGAAAAGCTCGAGGTGGAGCCCGAACTCCTCCCGCCCGGACACCCCGAACGGCGCTTGGTGCCAGGCCGAGATGTACGGCGTCGGCGGCTCACCGGGGCCGAAGATCCGGTCGAATCGCCTCAAGAGTTCCAGATAGATCTGTGCGAACTCCGTGCGCGCGGCATCGTCGAGTTCGCGCAGGTCGGGGACGCGCCGGCGCGGGTGGAGGTGGATCTCGTACGGCCAGTGCGCCGCGTAGGGCACGAACGCCACCCAGTGCTCACCGGTCAGCACGATCCGCTCGCCGTCGGCCAGCTCGCGGGCCACGACGTCGTCGAAGAGGTTGCGGCC
This sequence comes from Streptomyces sp. NPDC051020, assembly GCF_040683105.1. Lineage (NCBI taxonomy): Bacteria > Bacillati > Actinomycetota > Actinomycetes > Kitasatosporales > Streptomycetaceae > Streptomyces > Streptomyces sp. NPDC051020. The sequence goes on from NZ_JBFBCG010000031.1 coordinate 53,214, forward strand.
GGTCCGCTCGCGGTGCGCCTCCATGGAGCGGAGCATCAGCTCGGTGCGCGGGGTGACGAACGGGTACGCGTAGATCTGCCCGTGCGGATGGCCGAGCGTCACACCGATCTCGGCGCCCCGGTTCTCGAAGCAGAACACCTGCTTGACCTGGGGAAGCTCGGCGAGTTCGGCCGTGCGGTCGGTCCATGCCTCCAGGACCAGGCCGGCCTGCTCCTCGGTGAGGTCGGCGAAGGACGCCTCGTGGTCGGAGGTGAAGCAGACGACCTCGCAGCGACCGGAGTCCCCGGCGAGCGAGGGGAAGCGGTTCTCGAAGACGGCCACGTCGTAACTGTCGTCGGGGATCTCGCTGAGCCGGCCGTCCCGGGACGGGCAGAGCGGGCACTCGTCGGCGGGCGGGTGGTACGTGCGCCCCTGGCGGTGCGAGGCGATGGCAACGCTGTCCCCGAGAAGGACGTCTCGGCGGACTTCCGATGAGGTCGAGACGGCGTCGAGCGGTCGCCGGTCGACAGCGCCCCGGACCACGTCGTCGCGACTGTCGTAGTAGAGCAGCTCCCGGCCGTCGGCGAGCGTGGTAACCGTCTTCTTCACCAGATTCCTCCAAACATAATCAACCACAACAAACCACAAGCCAACACATGCGTCAATGATGCGGCGGCACCATTCCTGCACTTCTTGCGAGGTCTCGTGCGGTTAAATCTGGATCTCCTGCCTCGTTCGATCACCATCAAACAAGGAACCCCAGGAAGAATCTTTATTTGCGCAGGAACGCGGTTGTTTCGGGTTCAGTTCGCGCAACGAAGCGAGTACCCCCACATGCGATACCTGGCCGAAGGGCTCCGGATCCCCACGAACGGGGACGAGGACACCTCGCCGCTCTCTGCTGACTGCCCCACTCGGTCCGATCGGAGGCATCACCCTCTCCGACCGGCACAGGGAAGTCTCCGAACTGGAGCGCACATCCGCGGCCGCAGCCCGCCTCTTCGACATCCGGCGGATCGTCGGCGGCCTCTTCGCGGTCTACGGGGTGATCGTCACGATCGCCGGGGTCAACCCGTCCGACGCCGACCCGAAGAAGGCCGAGGGCGTCCACATCAACCTCTGGACAGGGCTGTCCCTGGTCCCCGGACTGTTCTTCCCGGTGTGGCTGAAACTGCGCCCGGCCGAGGCTCCGGGCGACTCCGACACCGGCACCGGCACCGGCACCGATCGGCACACCGCCCACGGGGACCGGATGTCACACAGGGTCCGGCCCCTTCTGCCCGGTGTCCACCGCCGCCCGTTCCAGCAGCCCGGTGCGAGCCGCCAGCGCCGCGGCCTCCAGCCGGGAGCCGACGCCCAGCTTCATCAGCACCCGCTGCACGTGTGTACGGGCGGTGCTCGGCGCGATCCGCATCCCGACCGCGATCAGCCGGGTGTCCTCGCCCTCCGCGACCCGCACCAGGACCTCGATCTCGCGGGGGGTGAGCATCTGCAGGAGCCGCTGTCCTTCGTCGTCCGGCTGGGCGGCCGGGTTGAGCAGCTCGGCGAAGGCACCCTGGAGCAGTTGCGGCGCGACCGCCGTCTCCCCGGCGCGCGCCTTGACCATCGCCCGCTCGACGCCCTCTATCCGCTCGTCGTGCCTGACGTATCCGGCGGCACCGGCGGCGAAAGCGGCGGCGATCCCGCGCGGGCTGGGCACCGGTCCGAGCACCACGACCGCCACTTGCGGGCGCTCCCGTTTGATCCGGGCGATCGGGTCGAAGGCGCCCGGATCGGCGGGCGTCGCGGTACCGAACAAGCAGACCTCCGGGGCGCGGCTCACCACGATGTCCGCCGCGCCGACGGTCGGTGCGGCCGCCGCCAGCACCCGGTGCCCCCGCAATTTCAGCGCCGAGGCGAGCGCCTCGGCGAGCAGTCGGTGGTCATCGACCACCATGAGCCGCACGCCCATCGAGAACCCCCTATCAGGACCCAGGCCCCCCGGCCCTCTTGACCCGGCAAGCTACACGCTTGTTCGACCCTGTGTGCCGCTTACCAGACAGAAGCCCCCCGGAATGCCCAATCATGCGCCATTCAGGGGCACTTGGCCGATGCCAAGCGGACAGAAGGAAGCAGGAACCGGGCGGCAAACGAACAGCCCTGCCGGTCGGGCGATCGACCGGCAGGGCTGTGGTGCGTGGTGGTTCCCGTGACGGCGTCAGCCGGCGCCGAACGAGATCGCGAGGTGCCGATCGGCGTCGAGCGAGCTGTTGCCCCGCTTGCTCACCATCGTCTCGGAGATGAACAGCCGGCCGCCCGAGTAGAGGAACTCGGCGTAGTCCGCGGAGAAGCTGGTCTCCGCGTTCCGGTTGGCCTCGTCGGCCGGGTTCTCCAGCAGCACGGTCTGCTTGAAGGTGGAGCCGTCGATGGAGACGATCTGGCCGCCCTTGTCGTACGGGGGCTCCTTGTACGCGATGATGTTGGACCCGTCCATACGGAGCGGGAACATCGTGTACCGGTCACCCGCATCGGCCTTGTCGCTGGTCGGCTTGCCGGTGGTGAGGTCGAACGAGACGATCTCGTTGGTGTCGCCGTATTCGCCCGTGCTCCCCTCGTGCTGCTCGGTCGGCAGGTAGATGCGGTTGTTGCCGACCGCGAGGTGCTGGCAGGTCTCGACCTCGGTGGAGCCGCAGCGGGCGGCGTACTTCGCGCCGTCCGCGGCGATCTTGGTGAGCAGCTTGCCGGTCGACGCGTCGATCGAGAAGAAGTCCGAGATCCCGCTGCCGTCACCAGCGGTGTCGCCGACGTCGGCGGCGACGACCAGCGGCTTGGTGGAGACGATGCTCGCGTACTCGACGCCGGGCGGCATCTTGTACGAGGAGAGCGGGGCTCCAGTGGTCGGGTTCAGCGCCTGGATGACGAGCTGCGGGTCGTCGTACGTACCGCACTTGCGGACCACGGCAAGCGCGTCGCCGCCGCCGTACCCCTTGTCGTAGCACCCGTCGGCGCTGACCTTCGGCTTCCAGCGCTCGGCGCCGGTCGCCAGATCGAATGCGGCGCCGCCCTCGGTGCCGCCTGCGGCGACCGTGGTGCCGCTGAGCGTGATCTCGTCGAACCGGATCGGCGCGTCACCGCCGCTGGCGGCGGTCACCGACTTGCTCCACATCAGCTTGCCGGTGGTCAGGTCGAGCGCACCGACCTGACTGCACCGCGGGTACTTGTTCGCCTTCGTCGCCTTGCCCGCCTCGAAGGCGATGGCGGTCTTGAAGTCCTTGGACATGTGCCGGGAGGCGGCGCAGAGCTGGCCGTCCAGCGGAATGGACCAAAGCTTGGTGCCCTTGACCTTGTCGTAGGCGACGATCTCGTTCACGCCGGTCTTCACGAACGCCTTGTCGGTCAGCCAGGAGCCGTTGACCGACGTGACGTCGGTGACCTTCGGTTCCGGGAGCTGGAAGGCGGCCGTGGCCTTGGTGTTCGCCGGAGCCTTCTCCGTGCCACCGCCGAGACCGCCGGAGCCGCCCTTGTCCTCACCGGTGGTGCCGGTGGAGTTGGACGCCTCCTTCTTCTTGCCGCCGTCGCCCCCGCTGGAGGAGAACCAGACGCCACCGCCGACGATCAGCGCCACAGCGGCGACCGCGGCGACGATGATCTGCGTCTGGGTGCCGAACTTCTTGCCGCCATTCCCGCCCTGCTGCGGGGGCACATACTGCGGCTGCATCGGAGCGGTCGGGTAGCCGTACCCCTGCTGCGGCGGCTGACCGGGCGGCATGCCGTACCCGCCGCCCGGAGGTGTCTGCGGGTAGCCGTAGCCAGGCTGCTGCGGCGGGGTCTGCGGGTAGCCGTAGCCGGGCTGCTGCTGCGGCGGACCCGCGGGCGGCGTCTGCGGAGCGCCGAACCCACCGGCGGGCGGCGTCTGCGGAGCGCCGAACCCACCGGCGGGCGGTGCCTGCGGAGCGCCGAACCCACCGGCGGGCGGCGTCTGGGGCGACGCGGGCTGCGGGGCCGGCTGCTTGCCGAACGCGTCGGCAGGCGGCGGGGTCGGTGCCCCGAACCCTCCGGGCGGGGGGTCCTGCGGGGCGCCGAACCCGCCCTGGTGCGGCTCGTTGGGCGGCTGGGGCGGCTGTGTCATGGCGTACGTACCTCGGGGGAAAGGGAGCCGGTCGGTCGGGACCTGGCGTGGTCGGTCATGGTCCGTCGGGTGCCTGCGTGAGCCGTCACTTGCCGAAGGCCATCATGGTCTTCGTCTCCAGCTCTTCCTTGTCGTTGGCCGCGCTGACCCGCCCGCTCGCGATGAAGGAACGGCCGTCCGCGTACACAATCTTCGGGTCGTAGAACGAGCTCTCGATCTGGGACGTCGACGCCGGGTGCTGCAGCAACACCTGTGGGGTACCACCGGTCGGCGCCAGGGTGGCGATTCCGCCACCCTTGTTGTACGAGGCCTCCAGGTAGAGCAGCACGTTGCCGCCCTCCATCCGCAGCGGCGTCATCATCCGCTCGGCCGGGGCCGCGGCCTTCCACTTGGGCTTGCCGGTGTTCAGGTCGAACGCCACGACCTTGTTCGTACGGGCGGTGCCGCTGGAGTCGGCCGTGGTCGCCATGTAGAAGGTGTTGGCGTCGGCGGCGACGCCGACACAGCCTTCCAGCGACTTACCGAAAACAGCGAACGCGCTGCCGCAGTCCGGCGCGAACTTGTCACCCTTGTCGCCGACCAGCTGGGAACGGAGCGTGCCGTTCTCCTTGATGGCGAGGATGCTCCACTTCTTCTTCTCGCTCTGGGTCAGCGAGACGACGAGCGGGCTCACCGAGTAGACCCGGTCGACCTCCCAGCCCACGGCGGGGCGGTACGTCCACTTGGGCTTGCCGGTGACCGGGTCGAGCTCCTGGATCTGGTTCTGGGGCTTGTCGATGTCGGCGGTGCGGCAGCTGGAGGCGGCGATCAGCTTCGTGCCGCCGGCGAAGGCGTACGGCTGGCAGTTACCCGACTGCTTGCCGAACAGCTCCTTGCCGTCGCTGACGCGGTAGGCGTTGGAGTTGCCGGTGCGTCCGACGGTCACGGTGTCACCGCTGATGGCGAGGGAGATGTCCGACATCATGTCCCAGATGCCGTTCTGCTTGATCGGCTTCTTCCAGCCGGCCTTGCCGGTGTTGAGGTCGATCATCTGCAGGTCCGCGCAGTCGGCCTTGTCGGTCGTGCCGTTCTTGACCCCGATGACGATCTTGCCGTCCGTGGTGGCCCGGGCGGGCGCGGCGCACAGGTCCGCGGGCAGCTTCAGCGTCCACTTCTGCTTGCCGTCGGCGGCGGAGTAGCCGGATATCGCCCGGTACATGCCCTTGATGACGGTGTCGCCGACGACCCACGGACCGTACACGTCGGAGCCGTTGCGCGGCAGGTCGACGTCGTTCTTCTGCAACCAGAGGACCTTCGCCTCGCCTGCCTTGCGCCCGGCGTTGAGGTCGTCGCCGGCGTCGCGGCCGTCGCCGTTGCCGTTGCCCTCGTTGACGGAGGGCGAGGCGCTCGCCTTCTGGTCGTCGGCGCTCCCGTGCGCGACGGGCTTCTTGTCGTCGTCACCGCCGCTGGTGGCGAGGAACACGCCACCGCCGATGACCAGCAGCGCCGCGACCGCGGCACCGATGATCACTGCGGGCTTGCCCTTGAAGGGGTTGCCGCCGCCGGGACCCGCCGGGCCGCCGGGGACCGGGGCGCCGGGGTACTGCTGCTGCGGGTAGCCGTAACCGGGCTGCGGCGGCTGACCGTAGGGTCCGGGCTGCTGGCCGTACGGGCCCGGCTGCTGGCCGTACGGGCCGGGCTGCTGGCCGTAGGGGCCCGGCTGCTGGGTGTACGGGCCCGGCTGGCTGTACGGGCCGGGCTGCTGCGGGTGGCCGTAGCCGGGTGCCTGGCCGGGCTCCTGGCCCGATGCCTGCGGAACGCCGTAACCCGGCTGGGCAGAAGGCGCAGCGGGCGGCGCGGCCGGCATCTGCGGCGGCTGCGCGGGCGCCTGAGGACTCCCCTGCGGCGGCTCCTGCGGAGCGCCGAAGCCTCCCTGCGGCGGTTGCTGGCTGGGCGGCTGGGTCATCAGCACGTCCCCCTTCGTGCGGTCCGGTGCCCGTTCCGGTCTCCCCCGCGATTCCGCAGGGCTGAATTCCCTTCGGAAAGGAGCGAATCGGGCATGGTTCCCGCGGCGTCACGACAGTCGAGCGGGGCTTCTTTGTACCACCCGCACGGGTTCGAACATCGGGTCGGTTCATCCCCTGTTCCCAAGGGAGAACCGCCTCGTGATGCCGCCGTTACGCAGGCGGAGCGCGCCCCGGACGACTGCGCCCGGTGCGCCGCACCGGGCGCCGCTCGATGTGCGGGTGCCAACTCTTCGCACACTGCCATCACTTCGGACAGCGCGGAGTCCGGCATGCCCAGGACCGTCGCGCATCGCCGAGTATCGCCAGGAACTCGGACGGGCCGTCAGGATCGCCGGAATCCGTGACAAACCATCAGGGTCCGCGTGGACCTCGTGGACCGTCAGGGACCGAAGACCATGATGGTCTTCACCTTCTTCTCCTCCTCGTCGTCGTCCGCGCTGACGCGTGTGCTCACCAGGATGGAGCGGCCGCCGGCATAGACCAGCCTCGCCGCATCGAAGGTGCTCTCGACCTTGGACGCCGACGCCGGATGCCGCAGCAGCATCGTCGGGGCGCCGCCCGTCGGTGCGAGGGTGGCGACGGCCCCGCCCTTCCGGTACGTGCCCTCCACCCGGACGATCACGTTCCGGCCGTCCATCCGCAGCGGCTGCATGACCTGCCCGGCCGGGGCGGCGGCCCTCCACTTGGCCTTGCCGGTGTTCAGGTCGAACGCGACGATTTTGTTGGTGAGAGCGGAGTCCACGGTCACGGGCTTGGTCGCCAGGTAGAACGTGTCGCCGTCGGCCGCGACGCCGGCGCAGCCGTCGAGGTTCCTGCCGCTCACCACGAGGTCCGCGTCGCAGGTGACGGCGTAGTTCTCGTTCTTGCCGCCGACCATCTGGGAGCGGTACGTGCCGTTGTCCCGCAGCGTGACGATGGCCCACGCCCCGCTCTCGCCCACGCCCTTCTTCAGCGAGATCACCGGGGGGCTCGTCGAGTAGACCTGTTGGACCCGCCAGCCGGTCTTGACCCGGTACGTCCACTTCGGCTCACCGGTGGCCGGGTCGATCCCCTCGACCCGCTCCTTGTCCTGGGTGTCGGCGTCGGTGCGGCAGTTGGTCGCGGCAATCAGCCGGGGACCGCTGGTGAACGCGAACGGCTGGCAGAGGCCCTCCCGCTTGCCGAACACCTCCGTGCCGTCACTGACCCGGTATCCCGACGAGTTACCGGCCCGCCCGAAGGTGACCAGGTCTCCACTGATGCCCATGGCGACGTCCGAGAGCAGGTCGACGACGCCCTTGCGCTCGACCGTCTTCTTCCAGCCCGCCTTGCCGGTGGTGAGGTCGATCATCTGCAGCACGGCACAGTCCGCGTCCGACGCCGTGCTGTCCTTGAGGGCGACGACCGTCTTGCCGTCGGTGGTGGGCAGCGTCGGCGCGGCGCACAGCGGGGCGGGAAGGTCCAGCTTCCACTTCCGGGTGCCGTCGGCGGTGGAGTAGCCGGAGACCGTGCGGTACATGCCCTTGGCGAGGGTGTCCCCGGTCAGCCAGGGACCGTACGCGTCGGCGCCGAGCCGCGGTACGTCGATGCCGTTGTCCCGCATCCAGAGGACCTTGGCCTCGCCCGGCTTGCGCCCGGCGTTGAGCTTGCCGACCGGTGCGGAGGTGTCGACGGCGTCGGCCTCCTCGGCGGGCGGGGCAGGCTGCGAGGCGCCGGGCGGCTCGGGGTCGGCGCTGCCGTGTGCGACGGGCTTGCCGCCGTCGTCACCCCCGCGGACGGCGAACCAGACGCCGCCCCCGGCCACCAGGACCACGGCGACCACCGCGGCGACGAGTGCGGTGCGGCGGCGCCGGGAGGGGGTGCGCCCTCCCGGTCCGCCGGCCTGCGGACCGGCGGGGTACGGCGGTTGCTGAGGGACGTACCCGTATCCGTACGGACCGGGCTGGGGCTGCGTCGGAGGCGGGGCCTGCGGGCCGTACCCCTGGGTCGGCCGCATGGGTTCCACCGGCTCGAACGGAGCCCCGAACTCCCCCTGCGGCGGCGGCTGCTGTGGCTGCGGGCCGGGCGGCCAGGTCATCGGGACGTCCCCCTTGGTGCGGTCGAACAGGCCTCCTTTGTACCACCCGTATCGAACACACCATCAGCACCACCGGCCGCCGAGCAGCTGTCAGGCGTCCTCGGCAAGCTCCAGCCAGCGCATCTCCAACTCGTCGCGCTCCGCCACCAGTTCCCGCAGCTCCGCGTCCAGTTTCGCCACCTTCTCGAAGTCCGTGGCGTTGTCGGCGATCTGTGCGTGCAGGGTCGTCTCCCTGCTCGACATCTTGTCGAGTTGCCGCTCGATCTTCTGCAGTTCCTTCTTCGCCGCCCGCGCCGCCTGTGCGGACACCGCCGGGGCCACCGCCCCGCCGGACTCCTTCACCGCCGGGGCAGCCGGGGCGGACGAGGACGCCTCCGCCATCCGCTCCCTGCGCTCGATGTACTCGTCGATGCCGCGCGGCAGCATCCGGAGCGTGGCGTCACCGAGCAACGCCATCACCCGGTCCGTGGTCCGCTCGATGAAGAACCGGTCGTGGGAGATCACGATCATCGACCCGGGCCAGCCGTCGAGGAGGTCCTCCAGCTGGGTCAGGGTCTCGATGTCGAGGTCGTTGGTGGGCTCGTCGAGGAAGAGGACGTTCGGCTCGTCCATCAGCAGGCGCAGGATCTGCAGCCGGCGCCGCTCACCGCCGGACAGGTCGGCGACGGGGGTCCACTGCTTCTCCTTCGAGAAGCCGAACTGCTCGCAAAGCTGCCCCGCGGTCATCTCCCGGCCCTTGCCGAGGTCGACCCGGTCGCGCACCTGCTGCACGGCTTCCAGCACCCGCAGGTTCGGGTTGAGCTCGGCGACCTCCTGGGAGAGGTAGGCGAGCTTGACGGTCTTGCCGACGACGATCTTCCCGGCCGCCGGCTGTGCGTCGCCCTGGGTGCGGGCCGCCTCGGCGAGCGCCCGCAGCAGCGAGGTCTTGCCCGCGCCGTTGACGCCGACCAGGCCGATCCGGTCGCCCGGACCGAGCTGCCAGGTGAGGTGGGTGAGCAGCGTCTTGGGTCCGGCCTGGACGGTCACGTCCTCCAGGTCGAAGACCGTCTTGCCCAGCCGGGCGTTGGCGAACTTCATCAGCTCGCTGGTATCGCGCGGCGGCGGCACATCGGCGATCAGCTCGTTGGCCGCCTCGATGCGGTAGCGCGGCTTCGAGGTACGGGCGGGGGCTCCGCGCCGCAGCCAGGCCAGCTCCTTGCGCATCAGGTTCTGCCGCTTGGACTCCTCGGTCGCGGCGATCCGCTCGCGCTCGGCGCGGGCGAAGACGTAGTCGCTGTATCCGCCCTCGTACTCGTGGACGGTGCCGCGCTGGACGTCCCACATGCGCGTACAGACCTGGTCGAGGAACCACCGGTCGTGGGTGACGCAGACGAGCGCCGAGCGTCGGTTCTGAAGATGCCGGGCCAGCCAGGAGATGCCCTCGACGTCGAGGTGGTTGGTCGGCTCGTCGAGGACGATCAGGTCCTGTTCGGCGATGAGCAGCTTGGCGAGCGCGATCCGGCGCCGCTCGCCGCCGGAGAGCGGGGCGATGACGGTGTCCAGGCCATGCTCGAAGCCGGGCAGGTCGAGCCCGCCGAAGAGTCCGGTCAGCACGTCACGGACCTTGGCGCTGCCCGCCCACTCGTGGTCGGCGAGATCGCGGATGATCTCGTGGCGGATGGTCGCCTTCGGGTCGAGCGAATCGTGCTGGGTGAGGACACCGAGGCGCAGGCCGCCGCTGTGGGTGACGCGGCCGGTGTCCGCCTCCTCCAGCTTGGCGAGCATCCGGATGAGGGTCGTCTTGCCGTCGCCGTTGCGGCCGACGACACCGATCCGGTCCCCCTCGGACACACCGAGGGACACACCGTCGAGCAGGGCACGGGTGCCGTACACCTTGCTGACCTGCTCGACATTGACCAGATTGACGGCCATTTCACTCCTGACTGGGGGATCGATCGACCTCCCAGGGTAATCGCCACGCGGGTGGGTGACGGCCTCGCCCACGACGGGGAGTGGATCGGCGAGCGGCGTCATGCGGCTTCGACGACAACGCCGCACACGCAGCCGCAGGGCATCGGGAGCCCGCTCTCTATCGTGGAGCAGGCCGTTGCCGTGCGGCGATCGGTCAAGGGCGGGGACAGGGGACTTCCATGGTGCGCAATTCGGTACGGGGCACGGTCACGGCCGTGCTGGCGGTGGCGTCGGTGGCGGTGACCGGCTGCACGTCGTCCGCCCCGGACGACGGCGGGAACGGCGAGAGGACGGCACCGAAGCCGAGGACTGCGGCGAAGAGCGCGGTGAAGGGCGGCAGTATCGGAGGCCCCGGTTCCGCCTGCGCCCTGCCCGTCATCTTCGACCTCGCGGCCTCCTGGAAGCCGACGGCCGTCCAGGCCGCCGAGGACGACGCACTGAGCGAACTGGCCGAGCAGGGCCCGGTCACACTCGTCTGCGAGATCGACGCGAAGCCCGCCGGGAACATCGGCTTTCTGCGGGTGTGGACGGGGGACCGTACCGGCAGCACCCCGCGCCAGGTCCTGAAGGCGTTCCTGGCCGCCGATCCGAACGCCGGCCGGGCCACGTACACCGATCTGAAGGCCGGCTCCCTGACCGCGGCCGAGGTCGGCTACACCGTCAGCAGCGAGCTCTTGGACGAGCCCAAGAAGGAGCAGGCCTTCGCCGTCTCCACCCCGAGCGGACCGGTCGTGGTGCACCTCGGCGGGCTGGACTCCCAGGAGCAACAGGAGATGCTCCCGGCGTACGAGCTGGCGAAGAAGAGCGTGCGGCTCGGCTGAGCCGGGCCCCGGCCGGGACGAGCGCGACCCGGCCGGCGGCGCCCGCGGTCAGAGCACCGTGGCGCCCGGCGCCGGGGACACTGCGACGCGCGCGGTCCGGCAGGTCCCCGACGTCAGCAGCGCGTCCGCGACCTTCCGCGCCGACTCGGCGTCTGCCACCAGGAACGCGGTGGTCGGTCCGGAGCCCGAGACCAGGGCGGCCAGGGCGCCCGCCCCGGTGCCCGCGGCGAGCGTGTCGGCGAGCGAGGGCCGCAGGGACAGCGCGGCGGGCTGCAGGTCGTTGGAGAGCGCACCGGCGAGCGCGTGGGTGTCGCCGGTGCGCAGAGCGTCGAGGAGCGCCGGGGAGGCCGCCGGTGCGGGGACGTCGGTGTCCGCGGTGAGCCGGTCGAACTCGCCGTAGACGGCCGGGGTGGAGAGCCCTCCGTCGGCGACCGCGAAGACCCAGTGGAAGGTGCCGCCGACGTCGATCGTGGTCAGTTGTTCACCGCGGCCGATCCCGAGGGCGGCGCCGCCGACCAGGGAGAACGGCACGTCGCTGCCGAGTTCCGCGCAGATGGCGAGCAGCTCGTCCCGGGTGGCGCCGGTGGACCAGAGGGCGTCGCAGGCGAGCAGCGCTGCCGCACCGTCGGCGCTGCCGCCCGCCATGCCGCCCGCGACGGGGATGTCCTTGGCGATGTGGATGTGCACGTGGGGCGCGATGCCGTGGCGCTCGGCGAGCGCGATCGCGGCGCGGGCTGCGAGGTTGGAGGCGTCCAGCGGGACCTGGGCGGCGTCCGGGCCCGAGCAGGTGATCGTCAGCTCGTCGGCGGGGGTGACGGTCACCTCGTCGTACAGGCCGACGGCGAGGAAGACGTTGGCCAGGTCATGGAAACCGTCGGGGCGCGCGGCACCTACCGCAAGCTGGACGTTGACCTTGGCGGGGACGCGGACGGTGACGCTCACTCGTTGCTCCCGGCGGACTGATCCTCATCGGTCTTCAGGGCGGGCTTGTTCTCGGCGATGGCCGCGAACTCCTCGATCGTCAGCGCTTCGCCCCGGGCCTGCGGCGAGATCCCGGCCGCGACCAGGGCCGCCTCGGCGGCGGGCGCGGAACCCGCCCAGCCGGCCAGGGCAGCCCGGAGCGTCTTGCGGCGCTGAGCGAACGCCGCGTCGACGACGGCGAAGACCTCGGCCCGGCTCGCGGTCGTCGTGATCGGCTCGGTGCGCCGGACCAGCGAGACCAGACCGGAGTCGACGTTGGGGGCCGGCCAGAAGACGGTGCGGCCGATGGCCCCGGCCCGCTTGACGTCCGCGTACCAGTTGGCCTTCACCGAGGGCACGCCGTAGACCTTGTTGCCCGGCCGGGCGGCCAGCCGGTCGGCGACCTCGGCCTGCACCATGACCAGGGTCCGCTCGATGGTCGGGAACCGCTCCAGCATCGTCAGCAGGACCGGCACGGCGACGTTGTACGGCAGGTTGGCGACGAGGGCGGTGGGCGCCGGGCCCGGCAGCTCCGTGACCAGCATCGCGTCGGAGTGGACGAGCGAGAACCGGTCGGCGCGGCCCGGCATCCGGGCCGCGACCGTGGCGGGCAGCGCCGCCGCGAGCACGTCGTCGATCTCGACGGCGACGACCCGGTCCGCCGCCTCCAGCAGCGCCAGGGTCAGCGAACCCAGCCCCGGCCCGACTTCCACCACCACGTCGTCCGGGCGGACCTCCGCGGTCCGTACGATCCTGCGGACCGTATTGGCGTCGATGACGAAGTTCTGACCGCGCTGCTTCGTGGGGCGTACGCCCAGCTTCGCGGCCAGGTCGCGGATGTCTGCGGGCCCCAGGAGGGCGTCGGGCTCTGTGCTGCTCACCCGGTAAGCCTACGGCCGCAGTGCGGCCACGGGCTCGCCCCCCGTTGCACGTAGAGCTTCTTCGCCCGGAACGTCTGCTCGGACGCCGGTGCGGACGCCCGCGAGCTTCCGTCCCTTTCCAAAGCGGCGCGACTGCACACCGTCACCGCGCGATGCTCAGTAATCGAAAGCGCGAGCCGTGTTCTCGTTGATCGCCGACGCCAGGGTGTCCTCGTCGACGCCCTTCACCTCCGCCATGGCACGGAGCGTGACGGGAATGAGATACGGCGCGTTCGGGCGTCCGCGGAACGGGGCGGGGGTGAGGAACGGCGCGTCCGTCTCCACCAGGACCAGCTCGACCGGCGCCACGGACAGCGCGTCCCGCAGTGGCTGGGCGTTCTTGAACGTCACATTGCCCGCGAACGACATGAAATACCCGGCGTCCGCGCAGATCCGGGCCATCTCGGCGTCACCGGAGTAGCAGTGGAACACGGTCCGCTCGGGGGCGCCCGCGTCGGCGAGGACGCGCAGCACATCGGCGTGCGCCTCTCGGTCGTGGATGACGAGCGCCTTGCCGTGCCGTTTGGCGATCTCGATGTGGGCCCGGAAGGATTCCTCCTGGGCTGCCATGCCCTCGGGACCCGTGCGGAAGTAATCGAGCCCTGTCTCACCGACGCCGCGGACCTGGTCGAGGGCGGCCAACCGGTCGATCTCGGCGAGCGCCTCGTCGAGTGCCGCCTTCCCGCCGGGTTCGCGGCCACCCTGCCGCGACCAGCCTTCCGGGTCCCCGTGCACGATGCGCGGCGCCTCGTTGGGGTGGAGCGCCACCGCCGCGTACACACTCGGGTGCGCGGCGGCGGTCTCGGCGGCCCAGCGCGAGCCCTTCACGTCGCAGCCCACCTGGATCACGGTGGTGACGTTCACCGCCGCGGCCCTGGCCAGGCCCTCCTCGACGGTGGCGTCCTGCATATCCAGATGGGTGTGCGAATCAGCGACCGGTACCCGAAGGGGTTCGGGCAGCGGCGGGGCGTCCTTGGAGCTCATAGGGCGATCCTATGAGAGCCCGGTGTCACCGGGCCCGGACCTCACTTGGACCGACGCTGCCGCGCGCGAAACATATGTACGAAACGCCACTCGCGCGGAGGGCGCTCCGACGCGCTCTCCGAGGCGGGTATGGGCCCGGCGGTGGCGCCGGTCGGGGTCGCGAAGTTCAGGCGTCGCAGCGTTTCCGCGATGGAGGAGACCTGCCCGGCGCGCATGATGCGGACTTTGTGCCCGTCGCAGTTGAGGCAGGTGAGCCGGGTCAGCGGTGAGGGAACGAGCTGCCCCTGCACGCGGTACACGACGAAGGGCTGACCGCGGCCGTCCGTGTGGTGCTCGATGTCGTAGACCTGTTCCCAACCGTGTCCGCAACCCATGCAGGCGAAGGCATACGCCTCATGCACGGTGGTTGCTGCGATGTCGCTCATGCCTGCTCCTCTTGTCCGTCGGACAAGCACTCCGGAGAATGCGTCCCTGATTCAGTGGACGCCTTTACCGACGGGAGCGCACCAGGTCCTGTCGAGTGTTGGAGCGGTCTTGGCCCTCTCGTGGAAAAAGTGGCCGGTGCGCGGCTCGCGCTTTGCTTTTCACGATAGCCCTTTGCCGTCTGCTGGGCCGGTCCGAGCCGCATTCTTTGCCGCGACGACCGCATCGAAAACCTCGCGTTTGGGCAGCCCGGCAGCCGCGGCGACGGCGGCGATCGCCTCCTTGCGCCGCTCCCCCGCCTCCTCGCGCACCTGCACCCTGCGTACCAGCTCGGCAGCGTCCAGTTCCTCCACGGATTCCGCGGCGCCCTCGACGACCACGGTGATCTCGCCGCGTACGCCTTCGGCCGCCCAGACCGCGAGATCGCCCAGCGGGCCGCGCTTCACTTCCTCGTACGTCTTGGTGAGCTCCCGGCACACGGCGGCCCGGCGGTCGCTGCCGAACACCTCGGCCATCGCGGCGAGGGTGTCGTCGAGCCGGTGCGGGGCCTCGAAGAAGACCATGGTGCGGCGCTCGTCGGCGACCTCTCGGAGCCGGCCGAGCCGTTCGCCGGCCTTGCGCGGCAGGAAGCCCTCGAAGCAGAACCGGTCGACGGGCAGCCCGGACAGGGCGAGTGCGGTGAGCACGGCGGACGGGCCGGGGACCGCGGTGACCTTGATGTCCTTCTCCACGGCGGCGGCGACCAGTCGGTAGCCGGGGTCGGAGACCGACGGCATCCCGGCGTCCGTGACCAGCAGCACCCGGGCGCCGCCCATCAGCGCCTCGACGAGTTCGGGCGTACGGGCCGACTCGTTGCCCTCGAAGTAGGAGACGACACGCCCTGTGGTGTGGATGCCGAGCGCCTGCGTCAGACGGCGCAGCCGACGGGTGTCCTCCGCGGCGACGACATCGGCCGTCTCCAGTTCGGCGGCAAGCCGTGGCGGGGCGTCCGCCACATCGCCGATGGGGGTCCCTGCGAGTACCAGCGTTCCAGTCGTTCCAGTCACATCAGCCATCCTCCCAGCACGGGCGACAGCAGTCGCACAGATGCGTTCCCTACGATGGCGCGGTGACGAGTACTGCGCCCGATGCCCAGCAGGGTCAAGACGCCGGGAACCAGCACGGTGAAGAGCTGTCGCCCTGGCAGCAGCGACTGCGCCGCTTCGGCCATGCGCCCCGGTCCGTGATCGGGCTGCGTGAACGGCTGGTCCCGCCGTACACCCGGCCGGGACAGCAGCTCTGGGCCGTGCTGGGGGTGTCCCCGCCGACGGCCGACCGGCTGGTGCGGTGGTCGGCCTGGGGCGGGCCACTGCTGGTGGCGCTGGTTGCCGGGGTGCTGCGGTTCTGGCATCTGGGCAGCCCGAAGGCGGTGATATTCGATGAGACGTACTACGCCAAGGACGCCTGGGCCCTGATCAATCAGGGGTACGAGGGGTCCTGGCCGAAGGACGTCGACAAGTCGATTCTGGCCGACCCGTCGCTGGTGCCGGTGCCGACGGATCCCGGTTATGTGGTGCATCCGCCGGTCGGCAAGTGGATCATCGGGTTCGGTGAGCAGCTCTTCGGGTTCACGCCGTTCGGCTGGCGGTTCATGGTGGCGGTGCTCGGCACGCTGTCGGTGCTGATGCTGTGCCGGATCGGGCGGCGGCTGTTCCGGTCGACGTTTCTGGGATGTCTGGCGGGCGCGCTGCTCGCCGTCGACGGGCTGCACTTCGTGATGAGCCGCACGGCGCTGCTCGACCTGGTGCTGATGTTCTTCGTGCTGGGGGCGTTCGGCTGCCTGCTGATCGACCGGGACTGGGCGCGGCGCAGGCTGGCTGCGGCGCTGCCGGTCGACGCGGAGGGCGTGCTGCGCCCGGATGCTCACGTCGCGGAAACGCTGCGGCTGGGGTGGCGGCCGTGGCGGATCGCCGCGGGGGTCTCGCTGGGCCTGGCGTCCGGCACGAAGTGGAACGGGCTGTACTTCCTGGTCGCGTTCGGCCTGATGACGGTGTTGTGGGATGTCGGCGCCCGCCGGACGGCTGGTGCGGTCCGCCCGTACCAGGCGGTGATCAAGCGCGATCTGCTGCCGGCGTTCGTCTCGACGGTGCCGGTCGCGCTCCTGACGTACCTCGCGTCCTGGACCGGCTGGATCATCAGGAACGACCCCAAGCACCACGGCTACTACCGGGACTGGGCGACGACCGACGGAGCGGGCGGCCACTGGACCTGGCTGCCGGACTGGCTGCGCAGCCTGTGGCACTACGAGTACCAGGTCTACGAGTTCCACGTGAACCTGACCTCGGGGCACACGTACCAGTCGAACCCCTGGAGCTGGATCGTCCTGGGCCGTCCCGTCTCGTACTTCTACGAGGAGCAGAACGGCTGCCCGGGTTCGGCCACCGGCAAGTGCGCCCGCGAGGTCCTGGCGATCGGCACACCGCTGCTGTGGTGGGCCGCGTGCTTCGCACTGCTGTACGCGCTGTGGCGCTGGTTCTTCCGCCGCGACTGGCGGGCGGGCGCGATCGTGTGCGGGGTGGCGGCGGGCTGGCTGCCCTGGTTCCACTACCAGGAACGGACGATCTTCCTCTTCTACGCGGTCGTCTTCGTGCCGTTCCTCTGTCTCGCGGTGGCGATGATGATCGGCGCGATGATCGGCCCGGCGGCGGGCACCGGGACCAAGCGGGAACTGGGTCTGGTGTCCGGCGACCCGTCCGGTGAGCTGCGCCGGACCTTGGGGACCGTCGCGGCCGGCGTACTGGTTCTGCTGATTGTCTGGAATTTCATCTACTTCTGGCCGCTGTATACGGGAACGCCCATTCCAGAGAATTCCTGGCGCAACCGCATGTGGCTGGATACCTGGATTTGACCGGCCTGTTCATCCCCTTGTGGATCGCGTTCCGATAACAACAGCCCCCGGTATCACCCCCGTCCCGTAAAGTGCCCACAAGCGCTCTCTTGAACCTGTTCAAGAGAGCCTCCTGGGGAGGGGGAGTACACAGATGCGCAGTGGAGCGAAGGTCGCTGTCATCGGCGGAGTGTTCGTGCTGGTGGTCGGCGGCGTGGGGTACGGGGCGTACAACGTCCTCGACGGGTTCGGCGGCAGCGGGGACGGCGGTACGGACGGACGCTCCACCTCCGCCGAGGTGAAGACCGGGCCGCCGAGCAAGGCGGAGATCAGTGAGACGTCGAAGGAGTTCTTCAAGGCCTGGGCGGCCGGCCAGGCGTCCGACGCGTCCCGGCTCACCAACAACGCCGTCGAGGCCGAACCGGCCCTCAGCGGCTACAGCGCCATGGCCCACGTCACCGAGGCCGTGATCACCCCGGGCCCGGCGACCGGCTCGAAGGTTCCGTTCACCGTGAAGGCGACGGTGAGCTTCGAGGGGAAGTCCAAGCCCTGGTCGTACTCCTCGGAGCTGACCGTCGTGCGCGGCCTGACCACCGGCCGGGCGCTGATCGACTGGAAGCCGTCCGTGATCCATCCGGACCTGGCGGACGGCGAAACGCTGAAGACCGGCGAGGCGTCGGCCCCGTCCATCGAGGCGCTCGACCACAACGGCCGGGTGCTGACGAAGGAGAAGTACCCGTCGCTGGGGCCGATCCTGGACACGCTGCGCGAGAAGTACGGCGAGAAGGCCGGCGGCACCGCGGGTATCGAGACCTGGATCGAGTCGACGGACGAGAACACCCCGGACAAGACGCTGCTGACGCTGTCCAAGGGGAAGCCCGGCAAGCTGCAGACCACACTGGACGCCCATGTCCAGGCGGCGGCCGAGAAGGCGGTCAAGCAGTACACCCGGGCCTCGGTGGTCGCCGTCCGGCCGTCCACCGGCTCGATCCGCGCAGTCGCGAACAACCCGGCGACCGGCTTCAACGCGGCCATGCTCGGCAAGCAGGCACCCGGTTCGACGATGAAGATCGTGACCGCGTCGATGCTGATCGAGAAGGGACTCGCCGCCGCGAACCAGAAGATCGAGTGCCCGAAGACCGTGATGTACCAGGGCCGCACGTTCCAGAACCTGGACGGGTTCTCCATCCCGGACGGCACCCTCACCACCAGCTTCGCCCGGTCGTGCAACACCGCCTTCATCAAACTCATCGACGACACCAAGGACGACGCCGCACTGGCCAAGGAGGCGCGGGACGTCTTCGGTATCGGCCTCGACTGGAAGACCGGCGTCGCGTCCTTCGACGGCAGCGTGCCCGAGGGCGCCGGCGGTGAGGCCGCCGCGCAGTACATCGGCCAGGGCACCATCCAGATGAACGCACTGACCATGGCGTCGATCACCGCCACCGCGAAGAACGGCACCTTCCGGCAGCCGGTCCTCGTACCGCAGGACCTGGACGGCCGCCGGCTCGCCGCCGCGTCCCGCTCGCTGCCCGGGTCGGTCTCGCAGCAGGTGACCAACATGATGCGGCAGACCGCGAGCTGGGGCACCGGAAGGGCGGCGATGGCCTCGGTCGGCGGCGACAAGGGAGCGAAGACCGGTTCGGCGGAGGTCGACGGACAGGCCACGTCCAACAGCTGGTTCACCGGCTTCAGCAACGATCTCGCGGCCGCGGCGGTCGTCCAGTCCGGCGGCCACGGCGGCGACGCGGCGGGGCCGGTGGTGGCCCAGGTACTGCGCGCGGGGCCGTGACACGCTCCCCCGGTGTCCGAAACCGGATCGCGTGCCGCGCTGAGCGGCCGCTAGCGTGCGGGGCATGAGTACTCCCGACGCGACCGCGCCCGTGACCGAAGCCACCGTTTCGGCCGCACACCCCCGATTCGCCGAGGCCCTGCGCGAGCTGGGTCTCGACGTCGAGATCCGCCGCTTCCCGGACGCCACCCGTACCGCCGCCGAGGCCGCCGCGGCCATCGGCTGCGAGCTCAGCGCCATCGTCAAGTCCCTGATCTTCGAGGCCGACGGGGCTCCCGTGCTGGTCCTGATGGACGGCTCCTCGCGGGTCGACGTGGAGCTCGTACGGCGGGAGCTGGGCGCCGGGAAGGTCAAGCGCGCCGGGGCCGATCTGGTCCGGGAGACCACCGGCTACGCGATCGGCGGTGTGCCGCCCTTCGGCCACCGCACGAAGACCCGGGTGCTGGCCGACCGCGGGCTGCTCGACCACGACGTGGTGTGGGCTGCGGCGGGCACCCCGCACACCGTCTTCCCGCTCGACCCCAAGGCAGTCATCAGGCACGCCGGCGGCACCGTGGTGGACGTGCGCGAGCAGCCCAGGTGACGCCGCTGGTCGCATGCGCGGTCCTGATCGCGGCGATCACACACGCCGGCTGGACCGGCGGCCTCCGGAGAAGCACCGGCGCGGACAGCAGGCGCCGGCGCCGGTGCAACCCGCTGGTCCGCCCGACGGCCTCAGACCGACCGGCAATTGGGGGGGCGGCGTCACGGGGCTGGGGCACGCACCTTCACCCACCCCCCATTGCCGGTCGGCCTCAGTCCTGCGCGATCGCCCTCTGGAAGCCCGCGTTCACGGCGAGCAGCCCGCCGTCCACCCGCAGCGTCGTCCCGGTGATCCAGGCAGCGTCGCGGGAGGCGAGGAAGGCGACCGCCGCCGCGACGTCGTCCGGTTCGCCGACCCTGCCGAGGGGGTAGAGCGGACTCACCCGGTCCAGTACGTCGGCGCGGTCCGCCCACGCGTCCGTGCGGATCGTGCCGGGGGCCACGAGGTTGACGCGGACCCCGCGCGGGCCGGCGTGGCCGGCGAGCGTACGGGTCAGGCTGCCCAGGCCCGCCTTGGCGGCGCTGTAGGCGTGGTTACCGAAGTCCTGCTCCCCGTTGACGGAGCCGATGTTGACGATCGCGCCCCTGCCCGACGCCACCAGGTGCGGCAGAGCCGCCCGTGAACAGCGGTACGGGCCGGTGAGCGTGACGTCCAGATCGCCCTGCCAGACGTCGTCGGGCTCGTCCTCGAAGAGCGGGGTGTCGGGGGTGCAGCGGTACGCGTTGTTGACCAGCACGTCGAGCGTGCCGAACGCCTCGACCGTACGGGCCACCGCTGCCTCGACCGCCGCGCGGTCGCCCACGTCACAGGGCAGCGCCTCGGCGGTGGCGCCCGTCTTCCGTATCGCCGCCGCCGTGTGCTCGGCGCGGTCACCGTCCAGATCGGTCACCAGGACGCGTGCGCCCTCGGAGGCCAGCCGACGGGCCGTGGCAGCGCCGATGCCCTGTCCCGCGCCCGTGATGAATACGCCGTATCCGTCGAACCTGGAATCACCGGTAGGAGTCATAGCGCCGACCGTACTGCTCTGACCAGGGCCTGGGCACGGGGATCGGCGGTGACTCCCTTCTGCAGACCGTTCGTCACATAGCCGAGCGAGATGCCCGATTCGGGGTCGGCGAAGCCGAGCGAGCCGCCGCGGCCCGGGTGGCCGAAGGAGCCGCGGGCGAGGAGCGGGGCGGCCGGGCCGTGCAGCATGTAGCCGAGCCCGAAGCGGGTGTTCACGACGAGCACCCGGTCCGGGCCCGCGGACTCCTCGGTGCGGGCGAGGGTGAGCGTGGCCGGGGCGAAGAGCCGGTGACCGTCGACCGGGCCGATCATCGCGGCGTACGCGCGGGCCAGCGCGCGGGCGGTCGCGATGCCGTTGGAGGCGGGTAGTTCGGCCGCCCGGTAGCGGGCGTCGTTCTCGTCGGGGAACGGGTCGATGGCACCGAACGCGCGGCGGGTCAGCGACTCGGAATCGCGGTAGGCGTCCACGACCGACCGCTTGGGGCGCATCCGCAGCGCCCCGCCGTTTCCGTCGAGGACGGGCGGCTCGACCGGTCCGATCCGGCCCACCCGGTGCGCCTCTTCCGCCGGGAGCCCGAACCAGAAGTCGAGGCCGAGCGGGCGGGCGATCTCCTCGGCGATCCAGCGGCCCACGGTTCGCCCGGTGACCCGTCGCACCAGTTCGCCGATCAGCCAGCTGTACGTCTGTGCGTGGTAGCCGTGTGCGGTACCGGGCTCCCACTGCGGGCGCTGCGCGGCGACGGCGTGCGCCCCGGAGCTCCCGTCGGCGGCCTCCTGGGGCGTCAGCGGCCGGTCGAGGGCGGGGACTCCCGCACGGTGGGCGAGGAGGTGCCGCACGAGGACGCGCTCCTTGCCGGCCGCCTTGAACTCCGGCCAGTACGTGCCGACCGGGGCGTCGAGGTCCACCTGTCCGCGCTGGTGCAACAGCAGCGGTACGGCCGCGGCGATGCCCTTGCCCGCGGAGCGGACGATCTGCACCGTGTCGACCGCCCACGGTTCGACACCGTCGACGTCTCTCGTGCCGGCCCACAGGTCGACGACCTTGCGTCCGTCCCGGTAGACGGCGACCGCCGCCCCCCGCTCCCCCCGCTGCTCGAAGTTACGGATGAAGGCGTCCCTGACCGGCTCGAATCCGGTCGCCACCGTGCCCCGTACGTCCACGCCTGCTCCTGCGCTCCCGCTCATCCCCCCATGGTGCATCGCTGCGCAGGTGAGCTGTACCGCGGGTGCCCCTCAGCTCAGCACGATCGGGACGTCGATGGTGCCGCGGGCGGCGTCGGGTGCGGGCAGACCTGGTGCGCACTGCTGTTCGTCGAGCAGCGGCGAGGCCACGGGATGACCGGTGTCGCCGTCGGTCACGCGCCCATGGTCACGGAGCGCGGGTCGAACCCGAAGGGCAGCTCCAGCCGGTGAGCACGCATCAACTCCTCGTCGCAGAGCAGGTCCTGAGTACGGTTGTCGGCCGCGATGGCGCCTTCGCTGAGGATGACGGAGCGCGGGCAGAGCTCCAGGGCGTACGGCAGGTCGTGCGTGACCATCAGCACGGTGACGTCCAACGACCGCAGGATGTCGGCGAGTTCGCGCCTCGATGCGGGGTCCAGGTTGGACGAGGGCTCGTCCAGGACGAGGATTTCCGGCCGCATGGCGAGCACGGTGGCAACGGCGACGCGACGGCGCTGACCGAACGACAGATGGTGCGGGGGGCGGTTCGCGTACCCCTCCATGCCGACCTGTTCGAGTGCCTCGGTGACCCGCTCCTCCAGTTCGGCGCCGCGCAGCCCGGACGCGGCGGGCCCGAAGGCGACGTCCTCGCGGACGGTCGGCATGAAGAGCTGGTCGTCGGGGTCCTGGAAGACGATGCCGACGCGGCGACGGATCTCCGCGAGATGGCGCTTCTCCACCGGAAGACCGGCGACCCGGACGGTGCCCGCGCCCGCGTCGAGGATGCCGTTGAGGTGGAGGACGAGCGTGGTCTTGCCGGCGCCGTTCGGGCCGAGCAGGGCGACGCGTTCGCCGCGGGCGACGGTCAGGTCGACGCCGAAGAGCGCCTGGTGACCATCGGGGTAGGCGTAGGCGAGGCCACTGACCTCAAGGGACGGCACGGTGCTGCTGGAGGGGCTCATAGGGTCCATCCCAGCAGACAGACCGCGAGGGCGAGCACGGGGAGTGCCGAGGCGTACGCCCACTGCGCACCGGACGCCGTCACCTCGTCGATGACCGGCATCGAGCCGGTGTAGCCGCGGCTGACCATCGCGAGGTGGACGCGTTCGCCGCGCTCGTAGGAACGGATGAAGAGCGCGCCCGCCGACTTGGCGAGGACGCCCCACTGCCGTACCCCGCGCGCCTCGAAGCCGCGGGAGCGGCGGGCGATCGACATCCGCCGCATCTCGCCGGTGATCACATCCCCGTACCGGATCATGAAGGAGGCGATCTGGACAAGCATCGGCGGCAGCTTGAGCCGCTGCAGACCGAGCAGCAGGGAGCGCAGCTCGGTGGTGGACGCGAGGATCACCGAGGCGGCGACGCCGAGGGTGCCCTTGGCGAGGACGTTCCAGGCGCCCCAGAGACCGGGGACACTGACGGAGACGCCGAGGAGCTCCGTCTGCTCGCCCGGCACCACGAACGGCATCAGCACGGCGAACGCGACGAACGGCACCTCGATGACCAGCCGCTTGAGCAGGAACCCGGCGGGGATCCGGGCCACCGCCGCGACCCCGGCGAGCAGCGCGGCGTACAGCGCGAACGCCCAGACCGCCTCGCGCGGCGTCAGGACGACGACCAGCACGAAGCTGAACACAGCGGCGAGCTTGCAGTGCGGGGGCAGGTCATGGACCGGCGAGTGCCCGTGCCGGTAGAGCTTGTGCGCGTGGCCGGCGCCCATCAGACGGCTTCCTTGGCGCGGATGTCGGCGGGTGCGTCCGGCGTACGGCGGCGGCGGACGGCCCAGAAGACCCCGCTGCCGACCACGATCGTGGCGCCGACCCCGATCACCCCGGCGAGACCGCCGGAGAGCCGCGCGTCGGAGACGTCCTTGACGCCGTAGTCGGCGAGCGGTGAGTCCTTGGCCGCGTGCTCCGCCACCTTCTTGTCGATGCCCTTGTCGGCGGCGACCTTCTCCAGGCCGTCCGGGTTGGCGGAGGCGTAGAAGGAGACGAAGCCCGCCAGCACGAGGGCGGTGACCAGGCCGGTGGCCCAGAGCCCGCGCGTGGAGCGGGCGGCGGCCGGCGCGACGGACTGCCGGGCGGGGGCGTCGACGAGCTCGCCGTCGATCCGGAGCTTGAGCGGGGAGGTGAGACCGCGGGCGCCGTGGACCAGATCGGGGCGGACGGCGAGGACGGCTCCGACGGTCAGCGCGGTGATCACGGCCTCGCCGATGCCGATCAGGATGTGCACGCCGACCATCGCGGTGAGGACCTTGCCGATCGGGATGTCGGTGGTGCCACCGATCCAGTAGATCAGCGTGAAGACGCAGGCCGCGGCCGGCACGGAGATCAGTGCGGCGACGAATGCGGCGGCGGTCGTGGAACGGCGGGTGCGCGGCAGGACGGCGGCGAGACCACGGAAGAGGGCGTACGAGACGACGGTGGTGGTGACGCCCATGACGGTGATGTTCACACCGAGCGCGGTGAGCCCGCCGTCCGCGAAGAGGATGCCCTGCATGAGCAGCACGACGGATATACAGAGCACCCCGGTGTACGGCCCGACCAGGATCGCGGCGAGCGCCCCGCCCAGCAGATGCCCACTGGTACCGGCCGCGACCGGAAAGTTCAGCATCTGCACGGCGAAGATGAACGCGGCGACGAGCCCCGCGAGCGGCGCGGTGCGTTCATCCAGTTCGCGGCGGGCGCCCCGCAGACTGACCGCCACGGCGCCCGCGGCGACCACACCGGCGGCGGCGGAGACGGGGGCGTTGATGAATCCGTCGGGTACATGCATGGGGAGGCTCCGCTTCCTGCATTCCTGCACTGCTGCGCGGGGTCATGAACTTCTCAATGATAGGGCCTTGTTGCAAATGGATCGCAAGAGCGCACCCTCAACAAGTACCTGACTTCCCCATCGTGCCCTTTGGCTGAAATATGCGACATTAGATATCAACCATTCATAAACATTCGGTAACAGGAGGATTCGGCCCATGCCCCCCGTGATCGAAGAACAGGCCGAAGCCCGGCTCATCACCGAGGCGACCGACACCTTCTCCGTCCCCGTCGACCTGCGGTACGACGCGGCCGTCGACCCGCGCACGGTGCATCTCACCTTCCCCGGCGGCACCGACTGGGCCTTCGGCCGAGACCTGCTGGAGGACGGGCTGCACTCGCCGACCGGGCACGGCGCGATACGGATCTGGCCGTGCGGACGGGCGCAGCTGGTCGTGGAGCGGCACTCGCCGGACGGCGTCGAGGTGGTGCAGTTCGACAACGCGCCGCTGATCCGCTTCCTGGACCGCACCCACGGCGAGAGCAGGAAGTCCGAGACCACACCGGCGTGACCCTGACGGAGTGACGGCATGGATGAGCCCCCGTGCCGCTCGCACGGGGGCTCATCACCGCTCCGGCCGCCCGTCTCCACAGGTAACCGGCGCATTCCGGGGCCGCGTTCCGCTCAGGCGCGGCCCTCGGGGCTCGTACGGATCAGACGTGCGTCAGCTCACGCTCGCCCTGCGCGTCTTCGCTCGACGTCTCGCCGAGCTGCTTGCGCAGCTTCTCGCCCTCCACGTCGACATTGGGCAGCAGCCGGTCCAGCCAGCGCGGCAGCCACCAGGCGCGCTTGCCGAGCAAGGCAAGGACCGCGGGCACGATCGCCATCCGGACGACGAACGCGTCGAAGAAGACGGCGATGGCGAGCGAGAAGCCGATCATCTTGATCATCGTCTCGCTGGAGCCGATGAACCCGGAGAAGACCGCCATCATGATCACGGCCGCGGCGGTGACGACGCGGGCGCCGTGCTGGAAGCCGGTGACGATCGCCTGCGGGGCCTTCTCCCCGTGGACATACGCCTCGCGCATCCGGGTGACGAGGAAGACCTCGTAGTCCATGGCGAGACCGAAGACCACACCCACCATGAAGATCGGCATCATGGACATGATCGGACCGGTCTGTTCGACGCCGAAGAGCGAACCCAGCCAGCCCCACTGGAAGACCGCGACGACCGCACCCAGGGCCGCGACGACCGAGAGCAGGAAGCCGAGAGCCGCCTTCAGCGGCACCAGCACCGAGCGGAAGACCAGCATCAGCAGCAGGAACGCCAGGCCGACGACGAGCGCCAGATACGGCAGCAGCGCGTCGTTCATCTTCTGCGAGAAGTCGATGTTCATCGCTGTGGATCCGGTGACCAGGACCTCGGCGCCGGTGTCGGACTTGATGTCCGTGCCCGCGTCACGGATGGCGTGAACCACGTTCTCCGTCTCGGCGGAGCTCGGCCGGTCCTTCGGGATCACGGTGATCATGGCGGTGTCGCCGGCCTTGTTGAAGTGCGCCGGGGTGACCGCGACGACGTGCGCAATGCCGGAGATCTTGTCGGAGACCTGCTTGACCGCGGCCTTGCCGTCCGAGCTGTTCGCCGTGTCCACGACGACCATCAGCGGCCCGTTGAAGCCGGGGCCGAAGCCGTCGGAGAGCAGGTCGTAGGCGCGGCGCTGGGTGCTGCTGGTGGGCTGGGAGCCGTCGTCGGGCAGGCCCATCTCCAGCGAGGCGGCCGGTACGGCGATGGCCCCGAGGCCGAGGACTCCGACCAGCAGCACCCAGACCGGCTTGCGCAGGACGAACCGCGCCCACCGGGTACCCATGTTCGGCTTCGCCTCGGGCAGACTCGAAGCCTCGGCGGCCTTGCGCGCCTTGCGTCCCATGACCCGCTTGCCCGCGAAGCCCATCACCGCCGGGACGAGGGTGAGCGCGATCAGGACGGCGATCGCGACCGTGCCGGCCGCGGCGAAGCCCATCTTCGACAGCATCGGGATGTTGACGACGGCCAGGCCGACCAGGGCGATGACGACGGTGAGACCGGCGAAGACGACCGCGGAACCGGCCGTGCCGACCGCCCGCCCCGCCGCTTCCTCGCGCTCGCGGCCCTCGGCCAGCTCGGCGCGGTAGCGGGAGACGATGAAGAGCGCGTAGTCGATGCCGACCGCGAGGCCGATCATCATCGCGAGGGTGGAGGTGGTGGAGCCCAGGTCGAGCACGTTGGCCAGGGCCGTGATCGTCGAGACGCCGATGCCGACGCCGATGAGCGCGGTGAGCAGCGGCAGACCCGCCGCGACGAGCGAGCCGAAGGTGATGACCAGAACCACTGCGGCGATCGCCACACCGATGATCTCGGTGGCCCCGGTCTCCGGCATCACCTGGAGGGCGTCGCCGCCGATCTCCACGGTCATCCCGCTCTTCTGCGCCGCGTGGCCCGCGTCCTCCAGGGCGCTCCGGGTCGCATCGGTCAGCGCCATCGAGTTGACCTTGTAGGACACGGAGACGTACGCCGTGGAGCCGTCCTTGCTGACGGCGTTGCCGGTGTACGGGTCGGTGACCGAGGCGATCTGGTCCGAACCCGACTTCAGCTCGTCCGCGATCCTGTTGACCTCGGCCTTGTTCGCCGGGTCCGTCATCTTCTGGCCGTCGCCGGCCTTGAAGACGACCCGCGCGGTCGCGCCGTCGGCTCTGGAGTCGGGGAAACGCTGTTCAAGCAGGTCGAAGGCCTTCTGAGCCTCCGTACCCGGAATGGAGAAGGAGCTGGAGGTGGCGGTGGACGCGGAGGCGGCGCCGAACCCGGCGAGCGCCAGCAGTGCCACCCAGACAAGGGCGACGTAGCGGCGGCGCCGGAAGGCGAACCGTCCGAGCTTGTAGAGGAATGTGGCCACGGAGGTGTACTCCCGGTCAGGTCGTGTGGGTGGAAAAGGGCGTGGTGAACCAGCCCGACGACGAGAGCGGCGTGTCAGGTGAGGCTTGGGGAGAGGGCCGTACGGAAGGGACGGGGTCAGACGCCGAGAGCGGGGAGGATCACGGAGTCGACGTAGTCGGTGAGAAACGCGTGGTCGATGGGGCGGTCCTCGACCAGCTGCCGAGCGGTGAAAGCACCGACCAGCATGTGCGGTACATATTTCAGCGCCGGGTTGTCCGGACGCAGTTCACCCCGGTCCACGGCTCGGCGGAGCAGCGCGTCGAGGCCGGTTATCTCCGGCTCGATGAGCAGTTCACGCAGTGCCTCGTGCAGATCGGAATTGTGGTGGACGGCTTGCATCAGGCCCCGCATCAGCGCGGAGCTTCTCTGCATCTGGCAGTCGTTGGTCCGGCCCAGCGCGGCATGGAAATCTCCGCGCAGCGAACCGGTGTCGATCTCGGCAAGGTCGCCCGGCTTGTCGTGGCGCAGCGCCTTGACGACCAGCTCCGGCTTGCTCCCCCACTGGCGGTAGAGGGTGGCCTTGCTGGAGCGGGTACGGGCGGCGACGGCATCCATGGTCAGGGCGTCGTAGCCGACCTCGCGCAGCAGGTCGAGCACCGCGGCGTACAGCTCGCTCTCGCGCTCGGGCGTGAGACGGGTGCGTGCCATGGGCCGACCTCCTCTCCTGCGACTCGTACGACAGTCAGTCGAACGAAACTGTTTCGTACACATCGAAGGTACCCCGCCGCTGAGCGAAACCGCATCGTTTCGCTTGTGTGTTGCACCACAGCGTCTTCCGCACCACGAGTTGCCGCGTCCCGCTCACGCGGAAAGCATTGGGGGGTGAGTGACGACGTCGCGTATCTCCGTTTCCCGCACCTTCACAAGGACCTGCTCTGCTTCGCGGCCGAGGACGACCTCTGGGTCTCTCCCCTTGCTCCCGAGGGGCAGGGGCCCGGCCGGGCGTGGCGGGTGACCGTCGACCGGACGCGGGTCAGTCACCCGCGCTTCTCGCCCGGCGGGACCCGTATCGCGTACACGACCTGGCGCACCCTGGATCCCGAGATCCATCTCGCCCCGGTCGAGGGCGGACCGGCCCGCCGGCTCACCTACTGGGGGTCGACCGACGCCCGGGTCTGCGGCTGGACCCCCGATCCGGACGAGACGTCGCACATCCTCGCCGTGTCCTCGCACGCGCAGCCGTTCTCGTACTTCTCCTGGGCCTACAGCCTTCCCACGGACGGCTCTCCCGGCGGCAAGCTCCCGTGGGGTCCGGTCTCCGACATCGCGGTCGCGGACATCGACGGCGAACGGCGCACCCTCCTGCTCACCGGCACACCCCCGCACGAACCGGCCGGCTGGAAGCGGTACCGGGGCGGGGCGATGGGGCGGCTGTGGCTGCACGGCAAGCGACTGCTGCCCGATATCGGCGGCCACCTGGACTCGCCGATGTTCGTCGCCGGCCGGATCGCCTTCCTCTCCGACCACGAGGGCGTCGGCAACCTGTACTCCTGCCTGCCCGACGGCTCCGACCTGCGCCGCCACACCGACCACGACGCCTTCTACGCCCGGCACGCGTCCAGCGACGGACGCCGGGTGGTCTATCAGTGCGCGGGCGAGCTGTGGCTGGTCGACGACCTCGAATCACCGGACGCGGTGCCGCGGAAGCTGCCGGTGCGGCTCGGCGGGCCGCGGGCCGGGCGGCGTACGTACCAGGTGCCCGCCGCTACCAATGTCGACTCGCTGTCCGTGGACGAGACGGGCCGGGCGAGCGCCGTCTCGGTCCGCGGCAGTCTGTACTGGCTGACCCACCGCGACGGGCCCGCCCGCACGATCGCCGACACCCCCGGGGTCCGGGTCCGGCTGCCCGAGATGCTCGGCAGCATGGGCCAGGTCGCCTACGTGACGGACGCGGACGGCGAGGACGCCATCGAGATCGCGTACCTGCCGCGCGCCAGCGGTGACCGGGCACCGCGCCGGCTGGCCTCCGGGCAGGTCGGCCGGGTCCACGAACTGATCGCCGACCCGGAGGGCGAACGGCTCGCGATCGCCACGCACGACGGCCGGCTGCTGCTCCTCGACACGGCCGAGGAGTCCACCGGGGAACCGGCCGAGCTGATCCGCTCCATCAACGGACCGGTCCGCGATCTGGCGTTCTCACCGGACGGCGCCTGGCTGACCTGGTCGCATCCCGGGATCGGCCGCTCGCTGCGGCAGATCAAACTGGCCCGGATCATGGGAGCGGGCGCCCCGGTGATCGTCGATGTCACCAACGGCCGCTTCGAGGACCAGAACCCGGTGTTCACCGGCGACGGCCGGTATCTCGCGTTCCTCTCCTGGCGCGGCTTCGACCCGGTGTACGACGTGCACACCGGTGACCTCTCCTTCCCGCTCGGCTGCCGCCCGTACCTGGTGCCGCTCTCCTCCGCCACCCCGTCCCCCTTCGCACTCTCACCGGAGGGGCGCCCGGCGGCGGGCGGCCTCGACCCGGGCGACACCCCGGAAGCGACTCCGGCCGAAGGAGCCACGGTCACGGTCGAGTTCGAGGGGCTGGAGAACCGGGTGACGCCGTTCCCGGTCACCGCGTCGAAGTACTCGGCGCTGCACCCGGTCAGCGGCGGCGGGCTCGTCTGGCTGCGCTGGCCGATCTCGGGCGCGCTCGGCGAGACGTTCGCCAACCCGGCCGACATGTCGGGCCGTCCCACGCTCGAACACTTCAACATCACGAAGGCCAGGAAGACCGAACTCGTCGTCCATCTCGACTGGTTCGCCGTCAGCGGCGACGCAACCCGGCTGGTCGTCATGGACGACGGAGAACTGCGCGCCGTACCGGCCACCGAGGCCGGCGACAGCGACTCGACGGTCTATCTCGACCTGCGGCGGATCCTGCACGATGTCGACCCGGCGGCGGAATGGCGGCAGGCGTACGGGGAAGCGGGCCGCATCATCCGCTCCTACTTCTGGGAACCCGACATGTGCGGCATCGACTGGCCGGGCGTACTTGACCAGTACCGTCCGCTGGTCGAACGGGTCGCGACTCCCGACGAGTTCGCGGACCTGCTGCGCGAGGTCCTCGGCGAACTGGGCACCTCGCACGCGTACGTGGGACCCGCCCGCCGCAACGAGGGCCCACCGCACTACCAGCGGGCGATCGGACTGCTCGGCGCGAACCTGGTGTGCCGGGACGGCAAGTGGCTGGTCCGGCGGATCCTGCCGGGCGACTCCTCGGACTCCAAGGCGCGTTCACCGCTCGCCGGCACGGGCATCCGGGACGGCGCGATCCTCACCCACGTGGACGGCCGCCCGGTGGATCCGGTCGCGGGCCCCTACCCCCTCCTCTCCCAGGCGGGCGGGACCACCGTCGAACTCACCTTCTGCCCGCCCGGGGGCGAAGGCCCCTCCCGCCGCGTCGCCGTCGTCCCCTTGGTCGACGAGCGCCCGCTCCGCTACCAGGACTGGGTCGCCAAACGCCGCGAAGTCGTACGGGAGCTGAGTGCCGGCAAGTGCGGCTACCTGCACATCCCCGACATGGGCGGCTCCGGCTGGGCCCAGTTCAACCGCGACCTGCGGATGGAGGTCTCCCGCCCCGCCCTGATCGTCGACGTACGCGGCAACGCGGGCGGCCACATCAGCGAGCTGGTCGTCGAGAAACTGACCCGCACGATCCTCGGCTGGGATCTGACCCGCAATGCCCAGCCGGTCTCGTACGCCTCCAACGCCCCCCGCGGCCCGGTGGTGGCTCTCGCCGACGAGGCGACCTCCTCCGACGGCGACATGATCACCGCCGTGTTCCGCCTGCTGGAACTGGGCCCGGTGGTGGGCCAGCGGACATGGGGCGGGGTCGTCGGCATGACGGGCCGGCACCGGTTGGGCGACGGCACGGTGATCACGGTGCCGATGAACGCGGCGTGGTTCGACGCGTACGGATGGTCGATCGAGAACCACGGTGTCGAACCGGACGTGGAAGCGCTGCGCACTCCGCTGGACTGGGCAGAGGGCCGGCACGCGGTGCTGGACGACGCGGTGCACATCGCGCTCGAACTCCTGAAGTCCCACCCGGCGTCGACCCCACCGACCTACGAGGACGCCCCGAACCGCGTACGGCCACCGCTGCCGCCGCGATAGCCACCAACCACATCGACACATCAAGCCCGTCCGGCGATTGAGGACTTGGGGATCAGGTCCCACACACGCGAGAGGCGCGTCCGGTCTCCCGAACGCGCCCCTCGCACCGACGAGTCAGGACTCGTCGTCGTACCGGTCACGCGCCCCCTGCGCCGCGTCCCGGGCCTTGCCCCGCGGCCGTTCCGACGCAGCGGACGTCCGCCCGCGCGGCTCGCCCTTCTTCTCGCCCGTGTTCTTCTTCGCCTGCTCGGCGAGCTCCTGCGCCTTGTCCTTGAACTGGTCTGCGATACCCATGCTGTTCACTCCTAGTGGAATGCTCGGGATGCGTTGGGGGGTGACCCCGTTGGGGCCTCGACCAGACTTACATGGCAGGACATCTCACGCATTTCGATCACTTACGCTGCGTGCTCGCACCCCGCGCGACCTCGTCCGCAGCGCCTCCGGCGCCCACAAGTCCCTTGCTCACGCCCTCCAGCCGCGACCCGAACCGCTTCATCTCGCGCTGCCCGACCACCCCGATGACCGCAGGCAGGTATCCCCGCACCGATTGCATGCCGCGCAGCCACCGCTGCGCGTACACATGCGCCGAACGCCGCTCGATGCCTGCCACGATCCGGTCGACCGCCGGGCCCAGCGGATACGTGCGGTTCGCCGGCCACGGCAGCCGCTGCCGCAACTCCCGCATGACGTCGTCCTCGTCGGCACCCCGCACCATGTCGGTGTCCGTCCAGGACAGATAGCCGACGCCGACCTTCACGCCCCGGTGTCCGACCTCCGCCCGCAGACTGTGTGCGAACGCCTCCACGCCCGACTTCGACGCGCAGTACGCGGTCATCATCGGCGCCGGAGTGATCGCGGCGAGCGACGCGATCTGCAGGAAGTAGCCGCGGCTCTCCGTCAGTACGGGCAGGAACGCCCGCCCTGTCACCGCGCCGCCGATCAGATTGACCTCGATGACCCGCCGCCACGCCTGCGGGTCGGAGTCGGCCAACGGCCCGCCCGAGGCGACCCCGGCGTTGGCGACGACCACATCGACCTTGCCGAAGCGCTCCTTCACCTCCTGCGCGACCCGTGCCATCGCCACATGGTCGGTGACGTCCACGTACCAGTGGTCGCTCTCCGCGTGCAGCCGCTCGGAGACCTTCTTCAGCTCGTCCGGCTCCAGGCCGACCAGCGCCAGCTTCGCGCCGCGCGCCGAGAGCTTGCGGGCCAGCAGCTCGCCCACGCCGCGCGCCGCGCCGGTGACGACCACGACCTGTCCTTCGAGACTGCGCCTGCCGCTCATACGACCTCCTCCTCAACAGTGCCACTGACCGTCCCGGTGGCAGCGGTGACATACCCGGCGACCAGTTCCCGGATTCTCGCGGTGACCGCCTCCGGCGCCTCCACCGGTGTCATGTGGCCCATCCCCGCCAACTCGGTGAGCCCCAGGCATTCGGGCAGCGCCGCCGCGAGGGCGCGCGCGTGGACGGGCGGCGTCAGCCGGTCCTCCGTACCCGCGATCACAGCGGCCGGCACTCGCAACTCCCTTACGCTCGCGTCGAGATCGAGCTCCGCGAGCACATGCCCCCAGGAGACCCGGGCCGCCCGCGGGCAGGCGTGCACGATCCGGGCACAGGACTCGACCCGCTCCGGGGCCGAACCGGCGCCCATCGTCGCGTACTTGAGGATCCGCTTCGAGACGGGTGTGACCGGCCCGAGCGGAGCCCGCGCCCCGAGGATCGCGCGGGTGATCCGGGTGCGGACCGCGCCGGCCCGCATCGGTACGACGCGCGACTCGGCGATCAGCCGCGAACTGCCGGTGCTGCACAGCAGTACGGCTGCCGCGTGCTCGCGCAGCCCGGCCCGCCGTGAGGCGGCCATCAGCGTCATGCCGCCCATGGAGTGCCCGGCGAGCACCGCCTGTTCGCCGGGGGCCAGTGCGGTGGCCAGCACCGCTTCGAGGTCGTCGGCGAGCGCGCCGGTGCTGTACCCCTCGGGGCGGACGGCGGGCGTGCGGCCGTGGCCGCGCTGGTCGTAGGTGACGACCCGGTGGTCGACCGCCAGGTCCCGGATCTGCTCGGCCCAGAAATGGGTGTTGCAGGTCCAGCCGTGCGCGAGCACGACCGCGGGGGCGCCGTCCGGCCCGTGCAGCTCGACGTGGATGCGGGAGCCGTCGGCGGAGACGGCGGTCAGTTCGCGCGCGGGCACCGGCGGGGCGTCCTCGCGCCGCAGCGTCCTGCTCATCACGCGGCCTCCTCCACGACGGCCTTCCCGTCGACGGCGGTCTCGGCGGCATCGGCCTTCCGGGGCCGGATGACCTCGTACTCCCCGAGGTCCACCGTCCGTGTCTCCCGGCGGAACTCACGTGTCGTTCCCGGCCAGACCGTGGTGTTGCGCCCACCCGCGTCCAGATACCAGCTGGTGCAGCCACCGGTGTTCCACACGGTCCGCTTCATCCGTTCCTGGACCCGCCGGTTCCACGCCCCGACCGCCGACGTCCGCGCACCGAGCGCGGCCCGCCCGCCCAGGACGTTCAGCTGGCGCAGATAGTCCGCCATGTAGTTCAGCTGGGACTCGATCATCAGGATCATGGAGGAGTTCCCGAGCCCCGTGTTGGGGCCGATGATCGTCATCCAGTTGGGGAAGCCCGCCGCCGTCGCGCCCC
This sequence comes from Streptomyces sp. NPDC051020, assembly GCF_040683105.1. Lineage (NCBI taxonomy): Bacteria > Bacillati > Actinomycetota > Actinomycetes > Kitasatosporales > Streptomycetaceae > Streptomyces > Streptomyces sp. NPDC051020. The sequence continues at coordinate 87,304 of NZ_JBFBCG010000031.1, forward strand.
GCAGCGACTGCATGCCGTCCTTCCAGGAATCGGCGAGCGTGATGCCTTCCGCGCCGACGACCCGGTCGGCGATCGGCATGTCCGTCACATGGAAGCCGGTGCCGAAGATGATCGCGTCGACCTCGGCCTCCGTGCCTCCCCCAGAGACTCCGTCCTGGGAGGTGCCCCCTCCGGCGACGACGGTCGAGCCGCGCACCTCGGTCAGCCCGGAGGCGACCACATCCACGTTGGGCTGGGCGAGCGCCGGGTAGTACGTGCTGGAGAGCAGAATCCGCTTGCAGCCGATGCGGTACGAGGGCGTCAGCTTGGCCCGCAGCGCGGGATCCTTGATGGCCCGCGCGATGTTGGACTTGGCCATCTTCTCCACCAGGCCGAGCTCGTCGGGGTGCTTGGTGAAGGCGCCGACCTGCACCTCCCTTATGCCCCACAGCAGTCCACGGCGCGCGGTGCCGGTGAACGGAAGCGCGCGGTGCAGCCACCGCTCGGCGCCACTGATGTTCCGGTCCATGCGCGGCATGACCCACGGCGGGGTGCGCTGGAACAGGGTCAGCCTGCCGGCCTTCGGCTGGATCGCCGGCACGATCTGGATCGCGGAGGCGCCGGTGCCGACCATGGCGACGCGCTTGCCGGTCAGGTCGTAGTCGTGGTCCCAGCGGGCCGAATGGAAGACCTTGCCGGGGAAGCCGGCGAGACCGGGTATGTCCGGCGTCTTCGGGTCGGAGAGCGGGCCGGTCGCGGAGACGACGACATCGGCGACGATCGTCGTCCCGTTCGCGGACTCGATCACCCAGTTCAGCTCGTCGTTGTCCCACCGCATCATGGTCACTTCATGGCCCAGCCTGATGTGCGGGCGCAGCCCGAAGGTGTCGGCGACACGTTCCAGGTAGGCGCGGATGTGCTCCTGCCCGGAGAAGGTGCGCGGCCAGTCCGGGTTGGGGGCGAACGAGAACGAGTAGAGGTGGGACGGTACGTCGCAGGCGCAGCCGGGGTAGCTGTTGTCGCGCCAGGCGCCACCGACGGAGTCGGCCCGCTCCAGGACGACGAAGTCGGTGATGCCTTCGCGGCGCAGCCGGACCGCGGCCCCCAGGCCCCCGAATCCGGATCCGATCACCGCCACTCGTACATGCTCGTGCTGGGCCATGCCGGCGCCTCCCGCGGTACGTCACACGACTCTGCCAGCAATCGCTGGCATCGTTGGGAGAGTAGAGCAGCCCCGTACCGATGGGTAGGGGTCCGGCCAGGGAAAGTTACCGGCGGTACAACATAGGGTGCGATGGTGGCTGAAGGACGTGAGCACCGCGAATACCGCATGGAGGAGCTGGCCAAGGAGGCCGGCATCCCCGTGCGGACCCTGCGCTTCTACCGGGAGCGCGGCCTGATCGCGCCACCACGCCGGGAGGGGCGCATCGCCTGGTACGACGACCACCACCTGGCCCGGCTGCGGACCATCACCGGACTGCTGGAGCGCGGTCACACCCTCACCGGCATCGCCGATCTGGCCCGCACCTTCGAGAGCGGCCGCGATGTCGCCGAGGTGCTGGGGCTGGGCGAGCCGACCGAGGAGACCCTGGTCCGCCTCACGCCCGAACAGCTCGCGGACCACTTCGAGGGCGAGGTCACCCCGGAGAACCTCGCCGCCGCCCTGGACCTGGGCTATCTCGCCACCGACGGCGACCGGATCGTGCACATCAGCCGCCGCCTGCTGGAAGCGTCGGCGGAGCTGGTACGCGAGGGCGTGCCGCTCTCCGCGGTACTCGCGGCGGGCCGCCGGGTCCGGGAACACGCGGACGCCCTCGCCGAACTCTTCGTGCAGGTGCTCCAGGCCCACACCGCCCAGACCGAACCGCACCGACTCCGCCCGCTCGCCCACGCCGTGGTGGACGCCGAGCTCTCCATGGCCCTGGACCGACGGCTGCGCCGCGACGCCGGAGCGCAGCAGCCGAAGGAACCAGAGCCGCAATCCTCCCGCGACAAGTCGTCGAACAGCACGGAAGCTCACGACAAGTGACTACGCACCACACGCCCCCGGACGATGAACGCCTTGGGCAGCTGCGCGGCCTGTCGGGCGACACCACCCGACGGACCCTCCGCGCCTCACGGGTACGGCGGCAACGCACCGGGGTCCCGTCCGGCGGGGCGCAGGAGCCGACCGCCCCGACGAAACCGCGTTGACCGCCCCTCCCCCGTACGCCAGGCTTCCCCCATGTCCGACAACGATCCGAGCGGTTCGCACGGGGTTGCCGCCCTGTTCTCCCGCGGGCGGCTGGCCACGATCCCGCGCAAGCCGGCCCGCCGCGAGCAGCTGCTCGCCCACTTGGCGCAGTCCCTGTTCGAGCCGGACCGCACGTACACCGAGCGCGAGGTCAACGAGGCGCTGCTCACCGTGCACGACGACTTCGCGGCGCTGCGCCGTTTCCTGGTCGTGGCAGGCCTGCTGACCCGCTCCAAGGACGGCAGCAGCTACCGGCGGGCCGGGTAGAGGCCCCTACCGCCCGAAGACGGCCGTCACCGGCGCGTGGTCGCTCCACCGCTCGCCGTGCGTGGCGGCCCGCTCCACCCATGCCTTTGTCGCACGCCCGGCGAGACCGGGGGTCGCCACCTGGTAGTCGATGCGCCAGCCCGCGTCATTGTCGAAGGCGCGCCCCCGGTAGGACCACCAGGAGTACGGTCCCGTCTCGTCCGGGTGCAGCGCCCGCACCACGTCCACGTACGCGGCCTCGTCGAAGACCCGGGTCAGCCAGGCCCGCTCCTCCGGCAGGAAGCCGGCACGCTTCTGGTTGTCCTTCCAGTTCTTCAGGTCGGCCTCCCGGTGGGCGATGTTCCAGTCGCCGCACACCAGCACCTCACGGCCGTCGGCCGCGGACCGCTCCCTGAGCCCCTTCAGATACGGCAGGAAGGCGGCCATGAAACGCTCCTTCTCGTCCTGCCGCTCCGTACCCACCTCGCCGGATGGCAGGTACAGGCTCGCCACCGTGACACCGGGCAGGTCGACCTCGACGTACCGGCCGCTGTCGTCGAACTCCTCGCTCCCGGCGTCCCCGAACCCGCTGAACCCGATCTGCACCCGCTCCGGCGCCCGGCGCGTGTAGAGCGAGACCCCGGCTCGCCCCTTGGCAGCGGCCGGTGCGTGCACGGTGTGCCACCCGTCGGGCTCACGCACCTCGGCGGCGAGCTGCTGCGGCTCGGCGCGCACTTCCTGCAGGCAGATCACATCGGCGTCGGTCTGCGCCAGCCACTCGGTGAAGCCCTTTTTCGCGGCGGCGCGGAGCCCGTTCACATTTACGGTGGTCACGGTGAGCATCCCGGCACAGTACCGACAACCACAGGCCGCATACATGTACCATATTCTGCATGGATATCCAGCCTCGGTCGTTCGACCACCCTGACGCCGTCAAACTCAACGCCGAGGTGCAGCTCGAGTATGCCGAGCGCTACGGGGACGAGGGCGATGTCACACCGCTCGACCCGTCCATGTTCCGGCCGCCGAACGGTCTGTATCTGCTCGCCTACGACGAGTCGGGCGCGCCGCTCGCCACCGGCGGCTGGCGTACGCAGGACCGGAACGAGGAGGGCTACTCGGACGGCGACGCCGAACTCAAGCGGATGTTCGTGGTACGGGAGGGCCGCGGACGGGGTCTGGCCCGCCGCATCCTCGCCACCCTCGAAGCGGACGCACGGGCTGCGGGGCGCACCCGGATGGTGCTGGAGACCGGCGACCAGCAGCCGGAGGCGATCGCGCTGTACACCTCCAGCGGCTACACCCCCTGCGAGAAGTTCGGCCACTACCGCACGTACGAGAGCAGCCGCTGCTTCGCCAAACCGCTTCAGGAGTCGTGATCCAGGTCCTGTCCCGGTCCAG